>JANWWW010000017.1 GCA_025055295.1 Deltaproteobacteria bacterium
GCCTTAGCTGTAGGTCTGGGCTGTTCCCCTCTCGCCAATGGACCTTGTCGCCCACTGACTCACTCCATGGCTCAACTTTTACGGTATTCGGAGACTGAGTGGGTTTAGTAACCCGGTAGGGCCCCTAGTCCAATCAGTGCTCTACCCCCGTAAAATATACCATAGGCTGTACCTCAATACATTTCGGGGAGAACCAGCTATCGCCCAGTTTGATTAGCCTTTCACCCCTACTCACAGCTCATCCGAGGAGTTTTCAACCTCCACCGGTTCGGTCCTCCACTTGGTTTTACCCAAGCTTCAACCTGGCCATAAGTAGCTCACCGGGCTTCGGGTCTGCTCCCAGCAACTAACGCCCTGTTAAGGCTCGCTTTCACTACGGCTCCACGCTCAACGCGCTTAACCTCGCTACTGAGAACAACTCGCTGGCTCATGATGCAAAAGGAACGCGGTCACCCTTTTGAGATTGCTCCCACATAGGGCTTCCACAGCTTGTATGCACACGGTTTCAGGTCTTTTTCACCCCGTTCATCACGGTACTTTTCACCTTTCCCTCACGGTACTTGTGCGCTATCGGTGTCCGGCGAGTATTTAGCCTTGGAAGGTGGTCCCCCCAGATTCAGACAGGGTTTCACGTGCCCCGTCCTACTCAGGAACACTCTCGCCCGGTTTTTGGTTTTCGCATACGGGGGTGTCACCCTCTTTGCCCCAGCTTTCCAACTGTGTTCTGCTAACCTTAAACCTAGGCTTTGATGAGTGCCCTACAACCCCGATCCGAAGACCGGTTTAGGCTGTTCCCCTTTCGCTCGCACTACTTAGGGAATCTCTTTGATTTCTTTTCCTTCGGGTACTGAGATTTTTCACTTCCCCGAGTATCGCCTCCCTTTCGGGATGATCCACTTAGGACCAGGTTTCCCCATTCGGAAATCCCCGGATCACAGCTTGCTTAACAGCTCCCCGGGGCTTATCGCAGTTTAGCCACGTCCTTCATCGCCTGCCGAACCCTAGGCATCCACCGTGTGCACTTAGTACACTTTAGCTTTTTAGATGTCGCTAACAAGGTTTAAGAAAAGGCTTCTACCCAAAATAGGAGTGTCAAAGAAACATTATAACAAACGCACTTAGCGCTTTCAAACTTTTTTTTAACCTTTAAAATAAATCATACCACAATATAAAAATACCAGATATGCTTCCTAAATAAATTAAAAGGCCACAGGATCTACTTAGTGTAAAAATACATTCTTTTAAGCGCTGCTAATTATTCAACAACCATTACAAGTTGGAAACAAAGCTATCCACCCAACAAGCTTTTCTTAGATTTATTCCGGATCTACTAAAAGGAAAATTAAGTGTCGCGACTACACAAAATTTTTAACCTACAGCTTTTTAACAAAGGCTGTTATGTGTTTTATAGTCAACGATTCCCCTTTGTTTTCTGTAAATACACTAAGTTCCCTGACTCTAGATCGTACAACATCTAAAACGAGTCAGCTCATGGAATACGTGACGATCATCGAGCTAAGTCAATTTCAATTTCTTGGTTATCCTCTAAAATACTAACCCAACTGGGCGCTATTCTGGCAAAGCTCTCAAAATCAAACTCGTGACCAATGTGAGTCAGATAGAGATTTTTAACGCGTAGTTTCTCACCCACTAAAACTGCATCCTTAATACCAAAATGATCCTTGGAATTCTTGTTCCAACCTCCATCCAAGATTAAATTTTTCAAGTTTACAAGTCTATCTAAAGTTTCTTCGGGAATGAAGTTTGCGTCAGTACAGTAAGCAAAATCCCCAATTCTAAAACCCGTCGTTTTTTGAGCACCATGCCTCAGTAGCACCGGGGTTATAGTAACGCTGCCAACAATAAAGTCTTCAAAAGGATTGATTAAAACACAAGCTAACTTTTCTACATCATCGTTTAAGCTATTGAGGCTAATCCGATCAGGAAATCTTTTTAGGAGCATTTCATGAGTTTCCTTGGTCAAATAAACTGTTAACCTACGGTTTTGTTTTCTGGCAACATCTCTAAGTTCCGGCACTCCAAGAATGTGATCAAGATGAGCGTGAGTAAAACAAACACCAACAAAATTTGAGAAATCATATGTTAAAGTCTGTTCCTTAAAATCCGGGCCGCAATCTATGGTAAACCAATTTTGTCCCGTAAAAACTGCAATTGAGGGACGAAGCTTCCTGACACCCAATGATTTACAAGTCAAACACTGACAACCTAATACGGGGATTCCCGCGCTATCCCCGGACCCTAGAACTTTTGCCTTGATCACGGTTTTAGAATTTTAAGGTTCTCAAAAAGCGTTGTAAACAAAAAGCTTTTCGAGATTTTTGAATTTATCGAATAAAAAAGTTAGAATACCGGCGATGAGAAAACTAGTCCTTATTGGCGGAATGTTTCTTGTTTTAGGTATTGATTCGTGTTCTGAAGATTACGAATTTTGTCCTAACTGCTCTTCTCCAACTCCTACTCCTACGCAAAACAAAGAACCAACAGAAACTCCAACAAGCATTCCTGCGACACCATCACCTCAGCAGCTGAGCATGTCAGAAATTCGAGATCCTAAAGATAAAGAGGCGCTAAAAAACAAGTTCTTGGCAATAATCAAAGAGTATTTGACCTTGCCTACTCCTCGTCCAGTGTACACTTTTTCAGAATATGAAAATTTACTGGAAAATTAGAAATCATAACTAGCCGGAATCTCAAGCTATGAGCAAAGATAACTGTTAAAGGAGCAACATGCAAACTGATAGCTGCTAGAACATCGAATTTCCGTAAAGCAAAATCGTTGATGAGTTCCTGAAATAAGAATTTAACACTCAAGATAAGATCGTCAAAGACCACATTTTCAATTTCAAAGAGCTCTTGATGTCTTGAGTAAAATTTTATAAAGCTCTATTATTTAAGTTGCAGGTTAGATCCTAAATCAAGGATTTTTCGTATTATACCGGTGGTCGAAAGATTTATTTTCCTTTCAATAAAAACTATTTCTGGTCGAAAAGAAAGGGCTTCAATGTTATCAATTTGGTTCAATTTTTCAAAGTCATAATCGGCCCCTTTAAAGAAAAAGTAGGGTTTTATGAGATTTAAATTTTGAAACTGATTTTTTTCATCAAATAGAAAACAAAAGTCAACAAACATACAACTTGAAATTACCTCAATTCTGTTTACTTCGTTTATTATTGGTCTAAATGGTCCTTTAATGATTTTTACAGACTCGTCCGAATTAACAGCCACGATTAGTACATCGCACATGCTCTTACATTGCTTTAAAAAATCTGCATGCCCTGCATGAAAAATGTCAAACACTCCTCCCGTTAGACCTATCTTTTTTTTTCTTCTGATGCTGTTGACTATCGGAATCAAATCATCGCGAGAAACAAAATAGCCCATTGTCTAAAAATCTGTTCCCACAGAAAAGTTTACGACAAAATTTTTGTCGCCCTCTCTTTTGTCTAGTGGAAATCCAAAATCAAGACTTAGGGGTCCTAAAGGACTCGCCCATCGAAACCCTGCTCCGTAGGCTTTTCTTAACTCATCCAGATTTATCGACTGACCATCGTCAAAAGCCTCACCGATGTCAAAAAAACATACAAGGTCTAAGCCCACCTCTTCCGACACGGGATAAATAAGCTCCAAATTGTTAATCAACTGTTTCGACCCCCCATACTCGCTACTGCCCTCTCTTGGGCCCATGGACCTCGGCTTATATCCTCTGACGGACTTTGGCCCTCCAGGGAAAAAGCGTCTAAATAGCGGATATTTTTTGCCACCTAGGCCCTTTCCATAATCCAAGTCCGTTCTAATAGACAAAATTAGCTGATTACTCTCATCGAGTTTGAGAACGGGCCAATAGACCGAGTTTGAAATTCCAAAGGTTAAAAATTCAAAATCACCTCCAAACCCTCCATACTCAAGAAGAAGACTCTGAACGCTACCTTTCGATGGTCTTATTATTTTGTCAATATCGGAGCGCTTGATATCCGTTCCCACTGAAACCGACACTCCATCGCCCCGACTATCTTTTATAAAGCTGGCTGATGAGTCCAGGACATCAGATATTTCTACCTTTCTAATATCCAGAAAGCCCTTGAGCGAAATATCTTTTAGAAATTCATATTCTTCGAAATCATAACCTACGGATACCTTGGTTCCAGTCTGGTATCTTTTAAAATCATCGTAATCTCGTCTATTACGAAAAATATCGGAAGAGACCGAATAGAAACTGTTAAAAATCCGTGGCTCATTAAATCTTGCATTAAAGCTATTAAACTCGCTACCCAAATAAGCTGATAAATACACACCTATTCCCGTGCCAAATACATTACGTTCCGACATGCGAAAGTTTACGAAAGCGTTATCCAGTGTAGAGTAACCCGCTCCAAGACTAAGGCTGCCAGTTTGAGCCTCTTTGACATCGAAAACTATGTCAACATGGTTTGATTTGTTCTCTGACCTGAATACTTCATGTTTAACATCAGAGAAATACCCGGTTCGCAACAATCTCCTCTTTGATCTTTCAATCTTCGACAAATTAAAAACATCTCCCTCCGAAATCAAAATATCCCGTCTTATAACATAGTCCCTCGTTTTTTTGTTCCCAGTAATTCTGACAGTGCCTATGCTTTGCGGCAGACCTTCGTCGACGTTTACGTATATCTCAATCTCTTTTGTTTCCTTGATCTCCTTGAAAGAGGGGACCAAATTAGCGAACGCATAACCTTTGTCCTTGAACTTTTTTAATTCCCTTTCAAGAACCTTCCTTACATGAAAGCCGTCAAAAAACTCGTTTACCCGAATATCCTTCAAATCGAGCTCTTTGGATGAATTCACAGACTTAACAATAAACCGGTCTCCCAACCTTACCTCAAAAGATATTTTAACGTTTTGACGGCCCTGCTTCCGGTTCACTTCCGCTGAACAGGTCAGAAAACCCTTGAGCTTGCAATATTCTTCAATTAAGTTCTTGTCTTGAGCCAAAAAAGTTTCCGAAAGATACCCTTTGCCTGTTAGCCAGGAAAGCCACCATCTATATTTCGAAGTGGACAGTTTTTTCAAAATTTCCTTTCGCATTGTTCTAACATCTGTGAGGTAACGACCTGTTTGATCTACAAAGTCAAGTTCGATGTCTGTCACCTTAATTCTATTACCTTCCGAAACCTTGATTTTCAATGCGCCTGTATCTTCATTCCATTCTTGCTTTAATTCAGCTTGAGAAAACCCTTTTTTGTCCATAAAGGTTTTAACTTTCTTTTCAATTTCTTCTTGATCTAAAGGACTTAACCTGAAGCTAGATAACTCCTCTTGTAGCTCGTTACGAAATTTGTCAGTTTCTATTGTTATCTCCTTTACAAGCGGCTTTTCTTTTAAAACAAGCACAAACTTGTTTGTTGAAGTATCCCGAAAATATTCTATCTTTTGAAACCAACCTGTTTTTGCAAGCAGTTTGAGCGACTCCTTTATGTTTTCTTCTACAGCGGTTTTTGGCAAAAAAGATTCTATGTCTTCGCGCTTCAGCGCTTTGAGGCCCACAACCTCTATTTCGGAAACAAGTTGACAAACTAGAATCAGAGCGAAAAAACTATTTGACCTTTTCAAATATCCCTCCCGGTTTTAGTTCATAAATATAGTCAAACGACTTGGCGAACTCAATGTTATGGGTAACGATAATGGACAGTTGCACTTGCCGGGTAGCTTGTATCAAAAAAGTTCCAACTTGAGCTGCCGTTTTTGGATCCAGGGCACCCAGCGGTTCATCACCAAGAAGTATTTTAGGATTTTTCACCAAAGCTCTTGCAATTGCAACTCTCTGTTTTTCGCCGCCTGAAAGCTGAGCGGGGTAACGTGAAGATTTATCAAATAGTCCAACGGTTTCCAGATGCTGTTTGGCAAGAGCCATAGCATCCGACATTCTTATACCTTCAATCAACAGAGGTAGAGCAACGTTTTCAAGAGCCGTAAACTCTTCACACAAATTATTGTTTTGAAACACTATTCCAACATTCTTACGGCGAAATTCAACCCAGGCATCAAAATCTGGAGATCCCAACCTTCTGCCTTCCACAATAACACTGCCCTCTGTGGGGTGCTCTAACCCAATCAAGAGCATTAATAACATTGTCTTTCCAACACCGGACGAACCCACGATGGCATATGACTTGTCCTTCTCGAAGACGAAATTCATGTCTTTAAACAAGTCAATTACCTCGCCGGCTTGAGTTAGCTGTTTTTTTATATTTTTTAGTTCTATCACTCCCTCAAAATAATGGAACTTTTTAGGTTAGCCACACGTTTTACGGGATATAATGTGGAAATAGCGCAAATAACCATTGAAACCACCCCAACTAACACATAACTTTTCAAAGAAAACTCTACGGGTAACTTAGATATACCAAAAACTCTCTCATCTAAGGGGAATCCATAATAGTCAAGCAAAAGACAGAAAATGAAGCCAATTACCAATCCAGCACTTGTTCCCAACAGACCAAGAAGCGTGCCAAGCTTGAAGAAAATTCTCTGAAGCGACTTTTGATTTGCCCCCAAAGCCGTAAAAATAGCCAATTCTTTCCGTTTTTCCAATACAAACATGATTAATGCACTCGAAACTGAAAAGCTCGCTACAAGAATAATCAGCGTAAGAACAATGAAATACGCCGTTTTCTCCATTTGTAATGCGTTCCACAAAGGCTCGTTTTGTTCTATCCATGTTGATAGGCTCACTGCCCCAAGTTCATCGCCATACATCTTCAATATATCCGATTTGACACTTTTAGCTTCCTCCGGTTTAATCAATTTTAATTCAAGTAAATAAACACTAGGTTCAAAAAAAATTTTTCCCGACGAAAAGTCCACTAACCCAACATATTCAAGGCTGTCGCTTGCTAAATCCTTGACGACAAAAGATCTCATTTTGGGCAACGATCCAAACGGGGTCAAAGTGGTCGTCGGAGCAAAAACTTTAACAATATCCCCAGGTACCACGCCGAGAGCCTTCATCGTTGCTTTCGAAAGGTATATATTATCCTGGTCAGATCGTAAATTTAACCTACCCTGTATAATTACTCCAGTTGACCCCCATCTACCCATTAACATGGCAGGAGATTGAAAACTTATGCTTTTATCGAGAATTGAAGAGAGATTAATTTTGGATATTAAATTAATTAAGTCTTTCTCAGAACCATATGCGATTATGTGAGGTTTATTGTGGATTAACATATTTCTGATCTCTTTTTGAAAACCATTCATGATCGACACTACGCTAACCAACACCGCGTTACCGAGCATTATTGCGAAAAAAGCCATTAGTACCATGATACGAAGAAAAGACTCTTGCTTTGATGTGGTCAAGTACCGGAAAACAACTAAATTTTCAAACGTCATACAATTTAGCTATCCCAATTCCGATAGCATTTTTAACTGGAAAAGAGACTTCCACCATCCAAACTGTGAGAAAATTTTGCTGCTTCAATGCCTTGCCTTATGTTTAGCAATTAAACCTATCGTCCCCAAGGGGATTCGAACCCCTGTTTTCTCCGTGAAAGGGAGATGTCCTAGACCTGGCTAGACGATGGGGACCCTTCCGTTGACGATATCATAAACATTTCAAACATGCTTTTCAATCTAAATAAGAACTAAGTGATCCTTTCCTCTTTGGTCTAAGATTTAAACAGATTATGTCTGTACGAGAATTGGCATTACTGTAAAAAGCAAAAATTATCGGAAAAGCTGTTTTCTATTGATCCGACCAAATCTTATTTACCAAATAAGCCTAAAATGACCGAAGAAATGTGATAAAAAAGTCAACACGTTAATCGTTCAAACCAATTTTATGGGTCTTTGTGACTAGTATAATTGCCCTCTCTCCTTGAGTCAAATTTGCAAAAATCTCGAAAATTCCGGCAAACGTCGTTCAAGTAAAAATTAAACGCTCTAAATGAAGCTTCGCAACCTTGAAGCGTAATTTTTAACTACATTGAGTTTTTGTCATACCGAGAATTAGATAATCCCAAAGTCCTCAATCCGATGCGGTTGCTGCCATCTAAAACAAGTATCGTCTATTTGAGTTTAATTAAATACTTTTGTTTATTTGCAAATAACCGAAACACTTTGTTTTCAACACAGCTAATTATCATTTGGTTAAATCCCATGCCTCGAGTCCTGAGCATAATATTTTATTAAAACTGGATAGTATTTTTTTACTACCAGAGAGCCCGCCTCGACAGCCTTAAAAGTTTGCCTGATTAAATAATGACTAATAGCAAATTCGTTCTATAATCGAATAAACAATTAAGCATTTACATAAACAATCTAAGTCTAAGAAATATCCCTAGAATCTTCTTTTAAAAGTAAGTTAATTTTTTCTGCTAGCTCATAATCTTTGTCTGTTATTCTATTCTCGGAGTGAGTATATAACTTAATGACTAACTTTTTGTAATTAAAATAGCACTCTGGATGATGGTTATACTTTTCACTAAGAATTATTAGCTTTACCAAGAATCCAGCTAGCTCTAAATGATTTGCGAATTCCAACTTAAGTTCGAGTTTATTATCAACAATGTGCCAATTTTTTGGTGTAGCGGTCATTGAGGTTAATATTAGCGAAAAAATTAGTTAAATGTAAAACTTATTACCTTCGCAGTGTTTGAAAGGCGGAGGATATAAATTCCGTTTTCCAGTTCATCTTTTTTACGATCTGAGGGAGAGTTAGAAATAACCCAGGCGACTTCCTCGCATAGTCACGTACAAGCCCGATTGGCATTCTTTCTATGTTTTGTTGAAAAAAAGGTTGCTTACAGAACACATACTTTAAGGTTTTTTACGAACATTAATAAGCTGACCAAATTAAATTTTGGTTGTTACATTTAACAATATCGCCAATTTACGCTGCTCGATCTTTAATGCGAATAGAATTCCTTTTGATCAAAGAATGAGCGCTTCAACCTGCCATCGGTTGACTCTGTCTCAACGGGTCGATAACAGCTTTCCATTTGTTGTACGCGTTTTTCACGTTTAAAACGTATTTTCTTGAAATTTCAGGAAGATCCTTTTTTCTTTTTAATATCCTTCTAAGTTTAGTTTCTCCTAACTGATACCCGGCTATAGTAAACTCATCTGAACCAAACTGACTTTTAAGGTACTTAATAAATTTAATTGCGGCTTGGGTTGATTTTTTCGGACACAGCCGCTCATCTAGTTGCGGAGACACCTTTAACTTGAAAGCTTTTGCCGTCCTTGGTTGCAACTGCCACAAGCCGGCGGAACCATCTCTCGAAACCGCATACGGATCAAGATTACTCTCAACTACTGGAATACCTAAATAGACAGGACTAAGTCCCTCTCTGTCCAACTGCTCTGCAATCTCAATCAGCATAAGTAACTTTTTATCCTTTTTCGGAATTACAGAGTTAGTAACCTTGCAGCAGTCTTTTTTCGATACCGAGCAACTGAAAATAGTCAGTAGAAACAAAAAGATCACTATTTTCTTCACGAGCTTTAGTAGACTATATGAAGCATCCTATATTCAACAATCTTCGAACAACCACTCTCACGTTACGAAGCTACTAGTAGTTACTTGGCCCTGAACAGTCAGTGAATCCTTACTCTCCTAAAATTTACTTTTCAAAATATGTTTGAAATAAGTTAAAACAGTTATCTTTTATGTGTTTTAGCTTTCTTAACTTCTGTTTGGTATTTAGGCTGGTTAGTTTCGAAGTCGGTTTCTGCAATATTTTTCGACCATCTTTGACAGGAAATTAAAAGCGTAGCCATTAAGAAAGCAGTAAAAATCCTCATCTTTCATGGAATAATAGTATTTTTTTTAGAAAAATGCAGCCCGTTTATGTTACTTATAATTTTGGTGCTTTTTACGAGATTATTACCTGATGAATTACATTCTTTATCGACTGCAGAGGATAATCAAAACTAAAACTGATGCCGAAGCCCATCTTTCAAATGATTTCAAACGATTCAAGTCGGTCAGGTTAGGGTTGTTTAGTTTCATCATTTTTTGGGATACAACTGACGGATTAGATATAGTCTATTATTTCACTGCGGCCAATAAAAGACAACGAGGATTAGCTACTTACCTATTTAAAAAAATGCTGAGGAAGTTTGCCGGAAAAAGGCTTTTCATGGACATATCCCCCACCAACCACGCCAGTTTAAATTTAGCCAGGAAATTAGGATTCAGGTTAATAGGCATAAGGCCAAACTACTACAACCATAAAATCCCCGCTTACTTGTTCTCGTACCCATGATGAGTAGATTTAGATTTGATTTCAGATCCCTAAAGGCCCCGAATTTTCTAAAAAAAACTTAAACAAAAATATTTCTGTTGATGTCCCAAGTTTCGATATATTTTTTGACAAAGCTTAAAAATTGACCTGAGACGGAACCGTCTATTACCCTATGGTCGTACGACAAAGTTAGATAACAAAGATCCCTGATTGCTATTTTATCGTCATCCACTACAGCGGGTCTTTTGGTAATTGCTCCTAAACATAAGATGGCAACTTGCGGTTGATTTATGATGGGGGTACCAATAAGTGTACCAAAAACACCGGGATTTGTTACAGTAAAAGTTCCTCCAGCAACTTCCTCAGGAGACAATTTTTTTGATCTTGCCTTTTCCGCTAGAATATTTAACGCTCGCGCAAGTCCTAAAAAGGACTTTTCTTCTGCCCTTTTTATGACGGGAACAATTAAGCCAGTGTTTCCTATTGCAACAGCAACCCCCAAATGGATGTGTTTTTTATAGATAATATTAGATCCGTCTACAGAACAATTCAAAATTGGAAACTCCAGAACACCTTTAACAGCTGCCTCTAGAAAAAAGGGCGTGAATGAAAGTGAATAACCCTCTCTTTTTGAAAACTCATCCTTTACTTTTTGCCTAAATCGAACAATTTGACTGCAATCAACTTCTACAATAGAGTAAACGTGAGGACTTGTAGATTTTGATCTAACCATGTGTTCAGCGATCGTTCTTCTCATTATGTCCATTGGAGTAACAGTAAACTCATTATCTACAAGTTGTTTTGCAACCTGAGGACTAATTTCGGCTTCATTGAACGGCTTTGAAGACCAAGATGTGTCCGACTGTCTTAGCTGAGGTTCGTCAAGTTTTGAGCCACCACCTGATATTGCATTCTCTCTCTCTTTCGACTGAACATACTTTAAAACATCAGTTTTTGTAACTCTTCCTCCTGAGCCCGTTCCCCTGATCTGCCGAATGTCATCCTCAGATAAACCATGTTCTTTAACAAGCTCTTTCACAATTGGACTCAAAAACTGCTTGTTGTTATGGGATTCTGAACTATGAACCTGACTGTCCTGTTTTGAAGCATCGTCAGTTTTGGACTCACTCGCGTTTTCGCCACTGACAATAATTGCAATCAATGTTTTTACGGGAACTGTTTGTCCTTCTTTAACAAGTATTTCCTTGACCTGGCCATCTGCAGGACTTGGAACTTCCGAGTCAACTTTGTCTGTTGAAATTTCCAATATTGGCTGGTCTCTTTTTACAAAATCGCCCACTTTGACAAGCCACTTCGCTACAACCGCCTCTGTAACGCTTTCGCCCATTTGAGGCATTAAAACCTTAACTTCCATCGCTTAAAAGTTTATCACTTCCATCAAAGCATTGTAAATTTTGTCCTCACTGGGCAATATGGCCTTTTCAAGGTCTGGAGCTTGACAAATACCAGGGACATCAAGCCCTCCTACCCTTTTTATGGGCGCGTCTAAAAAATGAAAGCAATTTTCTGCTATTTTTGCGCTTATTTCCGCTCCATAGCCCATAAACAAATTGTCCTCATGAACAATTAACACCCTTGAGGTTTTCTTTACTGACTCAAAGATTGTGGTCTCATCGAGCGGATAAAGCGTTCTTAGGTCTATTACTTCAACTGATATCCCTTTTTCCTCTTCTACCTTCTTGGCGCAGTACAAACACTTATGGAGCGTGTAACCATATGAGATTGCTGTGACATTTTTACCCTCTTTTACTACACTGGCTTTACCAAGGGGGACTACTTTTTTTATGGAGGATCTGGCATAGGGAGACCTATAGAGCCCTTTGTGTTCCAAAAATAAAACCGGATTGCGTGTGTTCAAAGCAGAATAAAGCATGCCATAGGCGTCGCCCGCGTTACTAGGCATTACTGTTATTAACCCTGGGAAATGACTAAAAGTAGCTTCAATGTTTTGAGAGTGGTAAAAAGCTCCTCTAATATATCCGCCGACTGGCACCCTAATTACTACAGGAGCTGTAAAATCACCTTTTGATCGATATGAGATGACCGCCAATTCATTTCTAATTTGATTCATTGCAGGCCAGATATAATCGCCAAACTGGATTTCAACAACTGGCTTAAATCCTATCAAAGCAAGACCTATCGCAACACCAACTATGCTTGACTCAGCGAGTGGAGAATTAAAACATCTATGGATGCCAAACATATCCGTTAAGTTACGGGTAACTCCGAATACGCCCCCTTTACCATGCGCCACATCTTCGCCGAATACTATTATCTTTTCATCTGCTTGCATACTTTCTTTAAGACATTGATTCAAAGCGTCAACCATTGTTACGGTTTCTCCCACCGCATTTGACTCGTCTGCCCTGAAGGCTTGGTCAAAAGTTAAACTGCCAATAAAAATCTCTTTAACGTCTGGATTTTCCTCTTGCTCAACAGCTAAAACCGCTCCGTCTACTACGGCTTTTACTTTTGATTTTATGCCCTCAACATTGACATTCTTGGAAAGAAGCACCCTCTCAAGAGCCAGCAATGGATCTTTTTCTTTGTCTTGCTCGATTTCCTGATGACTTCTGTATTTTGTTTGATCATCGGATATTGAATGGCTACATAATCTCGGGACAAATATTTCAATCAAGACGGGCTCCTGATTGTTTGCTGCATAATTTCTCGCTTCATGAAACGTTTGGAAAAGGCTTTCTATATTAAAGCCATTCTCCGATTTAGAAAGACAATAAGCCTTTGATATTTCAGAAATAGAGGATTTACACCAGAGTTCTTCAAAACCAACCGATATTGCCCAACGATTGTTGTGAATTACAAATATTATCGGTAAACCATCTTTAGCTGCCCAGTTTAAAGCTTCGTGAAAATCTCCTTGACAGCAGGCTCCTTCACCAGAACTCACATAAACAACCGATTTACTTTTTTCTTTCTTCAGTCCCAACGCTAATCCTACAGCGGGCAAAAACTGACTGCCCGTTGGAGAACTCTGACTGATTATGTTCAGCTTTCGGCTTCCCCAATGCATTGGCATCTGTCTCCCATGCGAATTTGGATCAGAGTCTTTTGATAACAAATTTCTTGCAAAGTCTTCTGGACTCATGCCCAGTCCTAAGACCAAGGCATGCTCACGATAATATGGGAAAAACCAGTCTAAACCAACTTCAAATATCTGACTTGCAATCGCGCCGATAATCTCATGCCCCTTACAACCTATTTGAAAGTGGCATTTGTTTTGCTTATACAAAATTTCCGATTTTTCGTCAAAATACCTCGCAAGCCAAGAAATGCTGTAAATCTTTTCTAAAACCTCTAGGTTTAGATGCACCGAGTATTTTCAAGTTCAAAAGATAAGTTCCATAAAACCTCGAGACAATTTGATATAACCTTTTCCCTGATCTCCTCAAAAGTAACGTTAGGCGCCAAGTCCTCAACAAAACAATATGAGTTCGATTTGAAGCCACATGGATTTATTAAATTTAAACCGAAAGGCGGTGTTTTTTTTAAGTTTAAACAGAAACCGTGGATTGCCACTCCTTGTGAAATATGAATTCCTATAGAGCAAATTTTTCTAGGCCCAGATTTAGAGGAACACCATACCCCTGTACAGTTCTCAACCCTGAAAGCGCGAATACCGCTATTATTCAGACTTCGAATAACAATATTCTCTAATATCCTTAAATATGTAATACAATCCATTCCCCTATCTCTCAAGTTTATGACAGGGTAAATGACCAACATACCAGGCCCGTGGTAAGTGAAATCCCCGCCTCTGTTAGTCCTAACAAGTTGTATTCCAAATTTTTCAAGCTCTTCTGGAGGAACAAGCAAGTTAGAAAAGTTTGCCAATCGACCGTATGTTATTACTGGATGATGCTGACAAGCAATCAGGTATTCAGTTCCGTGGTATTTAGCCTTTGTCCGAAGTTCTTCCTGTAAAGACATTACGGCATCATACTTTTCGACACCAAGCTCAAAAATTTTTGGCCGATCCACAAATCAGGAGTTAATAGGCCTGCTGATTGCCCCTGCCACGGCTTCAAGAAAAGCTTCTGATAAAGTTGGGTGAGGGAAAACGGTATCTAATACACTTTCTGCTACAGCTTCATGAGTTTTTGCCAAAGAAACAGAGGTGATTAGTTCAGTGACTTCCGGACCAATCATGTGCACGCCCAAAATTTCATGATACTTTGAATCAACAATCACTTTGCAAAATCCTTCTGTCTGAAAGGTTGCCACGGCTTTGCCAACCGCAGAAAATGGCAATCTGTAAACCATAATGTCATAACCCTTCGCCTTGGCTTGTTCCTCCGTTAACCCGATAGAAGCCACTTGAGGTTCAGTGTATATACACGAAGGGATTTTTTCACGATCTAATCTAGTCAAATGGCCATTACCCAAATACTCTGCCAAGATAAGCGCTTCATGGCTTGCCTTGTGGGCCAGCAAAACTCCACCAATGCAATCACCGATGGCAAAAACATTCGGATTTGTTGTCTGATATTTTTCGTTTACAGAGATAAAACCGCGGGAAGTCAGAATACCGACTTTTTCAAGTTCAATGTTCTCCGTGTTGGGCTGAACCCCAACAGCCAAAAGGACCATATCAGCGTTTATTTTCTGAGGTTTATTTTCATGCGTCAGCACCTCTACACAAATGCCCGTCGAAGACTTTGTTATGTTTTGTACCTTCGCGGAGGTAAGAATGTTTATACCATTTTCCTCAAAGTTCTTTGCAAGAAATTTGGAAACTTCCAAATCTTCAGTCGGGGCAATCCTGTCAAGAACTTCTATCAAAGTAACCCGGCTACCAAGGCTGTTGAAAAAATAGCTGAACTCAAGACCAATCGGACCCGCGCCAATTACCACTAAATCAGATGGAAGTTTTTTGTTTAATAAAATTGTTCTGTAATTATGTATCACTTCTCCATCGACATCGACAAAAGGCAGCGCCTTGGGACTAGCTCCAATTGCTAAAACCAGCTGATTGAACTTTATACTGAGCTTGTTGCCAGGACTGTCAACGATTATGGTACCCTCATTTTCAAACCTTGCGTATCCTTCTATAACCTCAACGTTGTTTTTTTTCATCAAATACTTAACCCCTTGCTCAAGCTTATTTGCAACACTTCTGGAGTTAAGCATTATTTGTTCAAAATTTATCTCGTAGCCCGATATAGTTACGCCTAAAGCGCCGGCTTTTTGGATTTCACTGACAAATTTCGCATGATGAAGCAAACTTTTTGTCGGTATGCACCCCCAGTTCAGGCAGACACCACCCAACCGTTCTTTTTCAATCAGTGTTACCTTTCTTCCGAGTTGACTTGCCCTGATTGCGCATGTATACCCTGCGGGACCTCCACCAATGATAACCAAATCGCGGTTTTCCATTTGATAGAGAAGTTATCATACTATTAATAACTCAGAGAGTAAATGACGCAAAAAAAAACACCATATGGCAAACTAAAAACTGCGAGATTGGAAATAAAATACTACGGCCCATTCGGTGTTCAAGTAAACGAAGCATTACGGAAGTACCTTCCGACCAGTTTTCTCTATGATTATTCGAGCAGATCGTCGATTTTTTTAAACGGCAAACCTGTTCAACTTAATGAACAAATAAAAAGTCCTGTGTTTATTGAGGTTTTTCTAGGTGAAACCGAGCCTGCCGAGGGAAAACCAACAATAATTTGGGAGAATGATGAAATTGCGGTCGTGTTTAAGCCTTCTCAACTAGCCACTCAGCCGACAAGATTTTTGGCGGAGCCGAGTCTTAAATTATTCCTTAGCTCCATGATTTCGGACAGTTGCCATATTCCGAGCAGGCTTGATTATGGGGTAAGTGGTTTGATTTTAATAAGCAAGGTTCCTAAACGGCATAAATTTGTTCACGACTTGTATGCAAAAAAAATTATAAAAAAATTTTATCTATTTCAATCTTCTAACATGCCACACTGGAGCTATTTCTTCTTAAACCGAGCGATTGTGAGAGACAACCTTCACCCAGTGTTACGGACTGTTGGATCGACGCAAGGAGCAGAAACTTTGTTTATAAATTTAAAAAAGAAAACGCAAGATGTCTACAGTTTCGTTGCGAGACCCTATACAGGCAAAACCCATCAGATACGAGTGCATGCGAAATATGTTAAGGTCCCAATACTTGGAGATCCGTTTTATGGAGAATTGGACCATTCGGAAATCAAGCTGTGTTGTTTCTGTTTAGAGTTCCCATATGCGGGTAGCTGGCTTCGAGTGTTTATACCGAAAGAACTTAGCCCTCCTTGGGTTGATATTGAATGGCTAGAATATTACCAACAATTATGGGCGTTTTAAAAATACAAACTTAAAAATACCTATAATTTTACCGGGGAATGGGAAGGCCTCTTATTGCTGTAAATTTTAGTCATAGTGGGCTTGTCAGAAAATTCAGTTTTGAATTAAATTGTTAAAACATTTAACCTTTTGCGTTTAGGTTATTTTTAGCCTTTTGCCGAGTTCTAAACCAAAATTAAGTTTTTCAACAAGCTCTTGAATAATCTTAATGCCACATTAAAATTAGAAAATTTAGTTAACTTTTGGCCTAAAGCTTGATGATCGTAATTATTTGTTCTGTAATCAGGAAGTCAACGAAAATATTATGTCTTCAAAAAATAGGTATAAATTGATACATAGTTTATCCGAGAATATTAGCAAGTACTGGGTAGGATATTGAACCAAATGTGTAGCGTTGTGCGGTTAAATTACCCTCATGTTTTAAAGAACGTTGAAATTGAATAATATCTCAAACAGTCACCGTATGTTGTAAGGTTCATTTGAGGATTTAAATGCTCATTTTTAATAAATCATCAGCCAAGGACGGGTTCAAAGTAGTAAAGTCCGTAGTTTAAGGCCAATTGGGGCGACAAGTATCCGGATTTAGTCAAGATTCGGGGGAAGGACTTTCAGTGTATTACATCCTTTTTCAAGTATGCGTTTGAGCTTAAATGACCTATTACTAATCCAAATGTAATCGGGAGTGTCAACAGTAAGTTAAGGAAGGTATTATACGCAAAAAGGTCAAGGCCTCAAAATACCTTCTTGACGTTTGTTACGCTGTTTACTTCGACCTAGATAAGTTGTGAGCCATACACAGTATCCCTAACTGGTGTATAATCAACAAGCAACCTCAAATTTTATCTGACGAGTATAAGTGAGTGTCTTCGAATTAAGACAACTAAAAAAGCAATTTTGGAAATTATGAATTTTTTCCTAAAGTAAAAAATAACACTTTCATTTATTACTCTATAAAATAAATTTTCCACAATATCACTCAAAACATATTAATTAAGTTAATCAATCCACATGATATTCCGACAATGTGTCTAAATTTTTGTTTGATCCCTCGAAAAAATTCCATGACCATTATAACCCATAAATAGCAGGCCACATGCAGAGCATTGCCTTGAAATCTAAAATGATTTAAAGCGAAGGTCTGTAGTCGAAGTGAAAAACGCGAACCGAAATTTTAACTACGACCTATCTGACCCATTTTTTATTTCTGGGGGATAAAAAACCTGTATCAAATTTTTTAAAGCATCAAGTGAAAAAACGCTGTTGGAAATTTCCATTAATGACAAAGCTTCTTTCAATGAACACGATTTCCAATTTATTTGAAAACGGGCTTTATTCAAGTAATTTGAAAGGACTTTCCGCTTTCGAGCTAATCCTTTCGAAATTGACAACAACCCCGACCATTGACTATCGCTTAGCGTTTCCGGATTAAGCTTGAAGCCTCTACAGAAATCAACTACCTGATCACGAACATCATTATCGGACAAAGTTAGTCCAAGCTGTTCAAATATGCTCCCAAAGAACATGGAATCTATTGCTCCAAAACTGGCGTCCCACGGTATATTCCGCTCTGCTGTAACATGAGTTATGATCTTTAATCTTTGCGAATACAAATCAGAAAAACAGAGTTTGTAAATCAATTCCTCGAGCCTACGGAATTTTCGCTCGTTATTTGCCATATCAACTTGTGTTTTTAAAATATCCTGAATTTTTTCTTTTGATGGCAACTCAGTTTTGTCGCCAGCGTCCGAGCGTATCCTTTTTGCAAAAATGCCCGCTATTTCAAAAGGGAACTCATGCCCATCAAGCTGTATTCTAATTCTTGCTCCGACACTTTGGCCGGATATCGAGTTAACAAATTCTTGTGTTTCTTGATCAAAAGAAAAATTAAAAAGCATGGTATCTTTTATCTTTCCTCCCAAGTCTTTAACCAAAACAGCAGTATCTGTGCTTACACAGGTTGGGCCTTCTTCTAAAACAGTAAGCTGAATTTCCTTAATTGCTTCCAACGTTTTCTCTGATAACTCATCAATATTGTCAATTTGCAATAACTCAATAGGGACCTCCTCTGTGCCAAGATTTTGTTCAAATTTTTCAATCTCCACTCTCGGCAATGTCAGTATCTCTAGGAAACATTTAACCTCCTGATCCATGACCTCGTAAAACACATCCAACGGAATGACACACGACAGAAAGTTGGATTTACGGTGATCTTCCAATCTTTTTAAAATTTGTTCCCTCGTAACTGTTTCAAAAGTTTGTTCATAGAACATTTTGCGGATTAACTCTTCAGGGGTTTTACCCGGCCTGAAGCCTTTAAGCGAAACAGTTTTTGATTTTTTCTGCAAACTCTCATTCACAACTGTCATAACCTCGCCCAAAGGTATACAAAACTGAAACTTCTCGATGAAATCAGGTTGTTCTTTGTTTTCCTTCACAAAAAATAGTCTAAATTACTGATCCGACGGATTCAAAGTATTTGAAAAAATTTTGTCGGTTATGTCGTGTATCCTTGTATGATAGAATTTAAGTGTCTGCGGAGATGGTGGAATTGGCAGACACGCCAGTCTTAGAAGCTGGTGCCGTAAAAGGTATGGGGGTTCGAGTCCCCCTCTCCGCATGTTTATTAGAGAATAACTTAAACTCGGCTCTTTCGAATTTATTTGCGTAAATGGCAGCTTATCTTAAAGTATTTGCTGAAGGAGATTGGAAGGATTTGGCAGTTATCGCAAATGACTCCCTCGTTCTTGGAAGGGCGGATAGTTGTTCGATACCCCTTCCATCAGACACTGTAAGCAGACAACACTTAAAAATATTTCGTTCTGAGGAACATTACTTTTGTGTTGATCTAAATAGCACTAATGGGAGTACTTTAAACGATGTTAAACTTGACCCATTTTATCCCTACCACCTCTTTCCGGGGGATATTATTATTTTAGCCGATTTTCCAGTAAAGTTTTTCAACCCTTTAGACGAATATGTTCAAAATCTAGCCTTTTTTTTTGACCACAATTTTCAAGTCATTAAAACTTTAAAATTCACATCAAAGACAACACTTTCTGAGCGAGATCTCCCTAAACTATCCATTTCGTTCGAAAAAAACTCCTTCTTGATTGAAATTAATGACTCGGGACGGATATTATTAACCTCTTCAGCCAGCATAGTCGACTCTATGACTTTTCGCTTGACCAGTCCGGGTTGTATAAGAATTGAAGATCTGGTCTTAACCGTCAGCGGACCCCGTGAAGAAACTCAGGCTACCACCGAGGCAAGACTTCCAGCATTAATAGAAGAAATCGCGAGCGCTTCAGTCAAACTCGGAAGACAAGAGAAAGCAACTGTCGTTATTCAGCACAATGTGAACGTATCCCCGCTTAAAACAAGCAAAAAATCAGATTATTTACCAAAAATTGCATTTGAAAGTTCTGATTTTTTGAACCTTGAGACTGTTCTTTGGATTATAATTATTGTTAGCTTTACTTTGAGCGGTGTTTTGTTGTTATGGTTCGTTATGTCTTAGCCCTCGTTTTTTTATCATCTTTACTCAGTCAGGAAGAAGATTTAAGCAAGCTAAAACTCAAAGTTAAAAAATACCAAAATTGGGTAATTTCGAGAGAAAAAGACATAACCGGGAAAACTTTCGTTGTTTTTAATTGCGGAGAAAAAAATGTGACAATAGTCTGCGATGAGTCTTTTAGAAACTGTGGTCCAAGCGGAACAAAGTTAGACGACGCTTTTAAAGAACACTGCATGCCATACTTGAAATCCTTTTACGGTTTAGAAGAAAAAAAAGGCCAAAAAAGACGCTAGTAATCATATATTAGCTCTTCATCTTTGGCAGCTTCGTATTTCTGCTCATGAACTCTGCGTTCTTTTGGGTGTATTTGTGTTGGATTTCTTTCACGGGATAAAAAACTCCAAAAAATTATCGCGATTGCAAGCAAACTAATCAGAACCACGTATTTAATAACAAACTTTTTCATGGTGTTTTTATTTGCTTAAAACGCTTATTTCGGTGAAAACCAAATTTTCAACAAAGCTTTTTATTTCTTCAAGTCTTTGTCGGGAGTTTGCTTCAAATCGCATTATCAAAGCAGGCTGAGTGTTTGAAGCCCTTATTAAAGCCCAACCGTCATTAAATTTGACTCTAACTCCGTCTATCGTGTTTATTTCATAGTCCTTAAAAGCGTCTTTGAGCTTATCTATCAATAAAAATTTGATTTGCTCCGGCACTGTTATTCTGATTTCAGAAGTGTTAAAAATCTTTGGAATGCTTTGTTCAAAGGCTTCCAAATCGAATTCTCCAGCAAAAATTTCCAGAAGTCTCAGTGCCACATAAACCGCGTCGTCAAAACCGTAATATCTATCAGCTATGAAAATATGTCCCGACATCTCGCCTGCAAGAGGAGCCCCGATTTCTTTCATCTTGGCTTTAATCAGTGAATGCCCGGTCTTCCACATCACTGGAACCCCACCTAAACGTTGAACTTCAGTGAAAAGAATGTCGCTACATTTAACATCGCCCACGATTGGGCTCTTGGGGTGTTTTTTCAAAATGTCTGTCGCCAAGATTAGAAGGATAAGGTCACCAGAAATAGACCTACCCTTATTGTCTACGAGTCCGATTCTGTCTCCATCACCATCAAAAGCAAAGCCAAAATCAAGATTTTTTTCCCTAACAAACAGTTTCAACGCTTCCAAATTTTTTTCAACTGTCGGATCCGGGTGATGGTTGGGAAACTCAGGATCAGGATCATTAAACAGATGATCCGCTTTCAAGTCAAGCTTTTGCAAAATAGGTATTGCCGTAATCGCCGCAACTCCGTTGCCGTAGTCTAACGCAAAACGAAAATCTGTGTGTTTGAGGTGTGGTTTTATGTTTTCTACGAGATCATCCACGTAAACGGATAAGTACTCACGGCTCTTAACAGATCCAATATCACCTTTCAACAAGTTTCCTTCATTAAGAACTTTTTCAAAGATTTGACGAACCTCTTGAATTTCTTTTCCGCTAATTGCACGATTTCGAACCACGATTTTAAATCCATTCATGTCTTTCGGATTGTGACTGCCGGTTACAGCTACTCCTAAACCACATTGCAGTTTATGACAGCCGTGATAAACTACCGGAGTTGGAACCATTCCTATAAGGTCCACGTTAAAACCGCTCTCAGCCAAGGCTTCCGCAAGTTTTGCTGCGTAACGGGTTGACGATTCTCTGCAATCCCACCCTATGATTGCATGTCTGTTCGAATTTTGAATATGAGCGTAATAACCTAGCGCATAACCTAGGTTTCGGGCGAATTCTTCACTTAGGTCTTTATCCACATACCCTCGAATATCATATTCCCTGAAAACTTGAGGATTGTATTCCATAACGAACACTCAAGACCTATAGATTATAATAACAAAACTTGGTGAAAAGTAGCTTGGACATTTGCAATTTTCTGGAGTTGAATATTGAAACTTTCATCAAATCTCAAATTATTGGAAAAAAAACCCTAAGTGACAAAATTAAAAACTCACTGGAGAGTGCGTTTAAAAGCATATACCCAGAGTCTAGTTTTAGCGGTGACGATCTCTTTAATGTTTTTCATACGGCGTTACACTTGAGCATGCCAAATCAGCCTGAAGACATCTCTTCCGTGATAGCTTTTCATCAAAGCATAAAAATCAATATTTTTTTTCCAACAGCCGTAGTTAGGGTAAACGGAATAGGTTATGCGCGGGGCATAATTTACAACAACAAAAAATATCCTTTTTTAAAGAATGATTACGAGCAAAATGGTACCATCTTTGCGCCCGGGCTCGAAAATAAAGATTTTCAAAGAATAAAAAAAAATTTACCACACTCTGTCTGGGAAAGGCTTTTTGAACCAATTTTAGTCAAGTTATTAGAGTCACCATCATACTCATCTCAGTTGTGCTTGTTAAATCAGCGGCTATATAGTCTTATATTGAAGGAAAGCATTTTCTTTATTCCTTTGGAGCTGGTAACTGGACCACTTCTAATTGATGATTTAGAAAACAGAGGATTCTTTTGGAGGATCATGAAGGATGAAGATATTCGACAGTTAATTTATAACAAACTTTTTGGAGTTAAGGGATGCTGGGGGACCGATCGGGGAACATTTTTGTTTTACTCAAGAGATGGGAAAAACGATTTGGTATCCCTTTACCTTGACAAAAATACTTTGCTGGGGCGGGAAAGGAATTTGGAAATACCTTTTGACCTTGATGAAATTTTATTGCGATCAAAGAGGGGAGATTTAATACCTTCTGTTTTTACCTCATTATCGCTTTTATTGATAAATAATATAACCCTTGTGGGCGGATATTTTCAGGTAGAGTACTTAGCGCATTACATTTCCGCTCTTAATGAGGTTTTCGAACTTGACCTACCCTATTCCCAAAATGTATTCGGTTGTGGCTTTTTATTAAAAGAAGATCTTACGCAAGAAAAAATTATTGAAATGATAGATAATGAAAATAAAACATTTAATCTAAATATTACTTTAAGGCAAGGATTAAGAAATAATTTAAACAATTTGAAAAAAACGCTTAAACCCTCAGATTCTTTTTTTACAGTATTGGAGAAGCTTTAGCACCAAAGCAAGCACCTCCTTAACCTCAAAGACCTAGTCAAAATACAAAGGTTAAGAGGGTTGAGAATGAGGCTATTTGACGAGGCTATGCATTTTAATAACCTTACGGATGCTCAAATACTTTTTTTAAAGAACCCGGAAACTAAAACTTGAGTATTCACTTTTAACTTAAACCTAAGAGATTAACAGAACTACCGGCAAAAAAGAACCCACTTCGCGCTGTTTGGGCAGTTTCCTGTGACCATTTGAGTTTGTAAGGCCAATTTTGCAGGAGTATTGGATGAAACGGTTAAAAGTTCTCCGGAATCACCAGGCGCTAAATCAATCTGTCCAGATCCAACAACTGAGTTTGTCTCGGTATTCCATAATCGAAATCTTCTTAAAGAGCTTGAGGTGCAGTTTGAGTTAGACGTTGTTTGGATTTCGATTCTGAACCTTTTACAATTAAAAATATTGGCAAAAGCGACTGACTGAGAATTACTTGGCTGAGAACCCCCAAAGACTGACATATACTGTGTCCCCGTCGATGCAAAAGATTGAGTAACATAACCGCTTAGTATCACGTATGGGAATGGTCCATTTAGATTAAAATTTGAAAGTTTCGAAACATTGAGTTTTTTTAGGCCGGTTGGACATTTTGTACTGTTTTGCCACCTCAAAAGGCCGTTAGCATCTCTACAAATCACATCCGCTACAATGCCAATGGTGAAAAGAAAAAGAAAAACCACTCTCATGTCTGACCGTAAATTTTCACGCCTTTACTCGATTGAGTCAATGGCTTCTTTTTTTATGATTGATTAAAACAATTCTGGCTTTAAAAAGTTTAAACTATCGCCTTCAAATAAGGTTAAGATGGGAGGCAATTAGTCGAGCCTTCAGCAAAAGTGGAACAGACAGCTTGTTTAGAACTTGAAACTTTGAATTATTAGACAATAAGCCCGAGACCAAGTTCATTAAAAACTTCCTGTCAACACTTTATTGATTACTGCCAGTTTAGTCTCCATTGTTGATAAATTTGTAGATCGTCGTTATCCATATGATCGACTGTTTTAAAACTCTTTTTTCCGATATTTACTTTCTTATTCAATTAAATCCAGGTCTGCAACAAGGTCAAAAAACTTTACCGCTTAATAAGTTACCATCAAGCCACTTGAATTGTTTAGGTTTGAAAAATAATTTAAATTATTTTAGCTATGAAAGAATTGGTTACAAATTCAAACGTATTGATACGAATTCAGCAGAACTTGGGTAGACTATTAAATCTTTATGTTCAATTATTCTCCCATGGCGGATCTCCGTTGAATGATAGTTTAGTGAACTGGCCAGTGGCATGTCGAGTAAAGTTTGCGGACAAATTAACTAAAAATATCAGAGCAATCAAAGACAGTGAGTTCAGGGATCAGTTAATAAAAGTTGCAATAGATGAGGACAACTGCCGTTTTTGTCGAATTATGTCTGTAAGATCTCTTCCAGATATTTCGAAAGAGGGGAGAGATCTTTTAAAAAGGATGGTTAAAAATCGTGACCTATCAGTAGGACTTAGATTGGCTTGTATTGAAAGACTGGCTAGGGAAGGTGAAATGGAATTTGTTCTCTCGCGTTTACGAAATGACCAAATGCTAAGGATATGGTGGCTGACCTGTCTTGAGACAACTTTTTACGAATTGAATTCGATCCCGCACAACAGGTGGTTAGCGCTTGAACCAGGTGAGATATCGCTTGAAGAAAACCCAGAGTGTTTCATTTGTTCTCGTTTGATCGAGATAAACGGAAGTACAGTTCAACGTTTTCTCAAAGAGATTTTTACAAGTGATGACTTTGGTCAAGCAGAGAAGGCAATGATAGCGTATTTTTTATGGAAGCATAATCGTTACATAACATTAGCTAAAGGCGAATTTTTTGACCAGATACTCGCCAACCAAGAATTAAATATTCCTCAAGAGATATTTTGGCCTACCGCAAATGATGAAGCGTCGCTCCGTATTTCTCTTGATTATGGAGATTTTCGTCGTTTCGCTTATCTCTTTTTTCCATACAGGTTTTTTCTAGCTCATGTGGTACAGTTGAATGATAGCAAAGCCTATCAAGAGATTATTCACTATTTGTTAAAAAACAAAAACAGATTTCCGGAAAGCCGGCGGAAAAGCTTTAATCGACCAGTTCATCCTTTGGGGATCTTTTATGATTGCCCTGAAAGTGAATATATTCGCGATTTAGCTTGCATTTTACCCGGAATAATTGCTTTAAAGCAAAGTAATTCAGTCGATGCTATCAACTGTTTGTTGGAGCTTATATCTGACAAATCTTTAGATCTTTTCTTAAGGCAGGCAGGTATCTATGCGTTAGAGGGCAGAAATCTTGGTGACCTTGAGGGTAAAGTTCATTCATTACTTGAAAATATTGCTGTAGATCAAGAGGAAGCAATTCGGTTAAGATGGCAAGCAATTTTTGCCTTAAGGGACGTCAAACAATTTGGTGTGGAATTTTATATAGAGTTGCTAAAGGCAACCCATGCAAAGTATGAAGATGGAAGTTTATTTGCTGAAGAGTCGGCTTTTCGCCCTATTTCACAGCTTATCATAGAGTGCCTCAAGAACAAGACGGACCCTCAAATTTCTAACTTTCTCTCAGAAGCACTATCAGAGGGAAAGCTACTTCAGAACTGGGGTTGGCAATCCTCATACGTAATTCCTCTTGTGTGTCAAAGTCAAAACCCTGATCTAATAGAAAAGCTCTGTCAGGCAGTATTTGAAGAATTCCGAAAATCAAATTCGGAGTTTCAAAGATTGCGATTGTTGGGAGTCTTAGCTCAGGTTACCCAGCAAGTAAAAGACGCTGAAATTGAAGAATTTATAATTCAGTTGATTAAGCCATCAGAGTTTGAGACTCATGCTGTTATTCGAGATCCCTCAGAATTAGGTAAAGCTTTTGAAATATTAGGCTATGTGGCTCCACATCGCATCCCTGATCTGTTATATTTCATTGAGAATTTATCCAGCACCGATTTTCGATTATTTATAGCTTGCTTACGGTCAGCGCCCAATTATAAGGAGCTTTTACCATTTTTTGAACACCTAGTTGCCCGACATTTTGTGGAAACAGAGGATGTTTCTGCACTAGAACTTTACAGTGACATTCTAAGCGAGCATCAAAGTCCTGAAACAGCGGAAACCTTGTTACGCATTACTTTGTCTGGAACTGTGACCTCTAAAGTCATATTAGCAGCCTATGCTTTAAACGGCATAGTCATTAGGAGCGTGGGTTGATAAAAGTTTCTAGTATCAAGACTTGCACATTATTAAACTTTTAACCATATTGAATTGTCATAATATTTAAAACGCTCGGTAAGATATTTGGTCTTGCGTAAGGAAGATATTTAATTAAGACAACACTAAGTGTTACAATTAAAACGATGGCCGAGGCGTTAAGCTTTGGCGCTATAAGTGCTCAATAAAAAAAACAAAACTTCAAAGAATTTGATTAATGAAATCGATTTTGGCAAGAAGTAATTTTAGCATCGCATAAAGCACCGGTTGATTTAAGCTTTATATCTCAAGTTTTAAGCTCCGTGTTGAAGCTGTATGATTAAGGGTTTAGAAAGAAGCTTAACATGGGGCTTTGATGAAGTATTACTGCACGAGACGAAGGAATGATATGAGAGCATATAGGTCAGTACTTGATAAATTCCACCAAATCTAAATTTAAGGTCATTGGATTGCTGTGTGCTGGTAGACTTTACGGATTAACGGTGAACAAAAAAAGTGATACATTTAGGTCAAACCCAAAGAAACTTTGTTGAGAAACTGGATAGGTAAGGGAGTATATTAGGGAGTCCCACATTACCAAATTCACTATGCAATTTGTTAAATAGAATTAAATGAAAAAGTTTTAATATTTCTAATGGTGATCGCCACTGACTGCATTCTGAAACTGAAAATCTAGATAAAAACGATATCTATGAATACCATTTTTGCGTATAGTTACGGTGGCGTGTTTCGGGGGGTAAGCCCTTTTCCCGTATAGTTACGGTGCTACAGGAAGAAAGTGTTACCCTTTTTCAAAGATAGAGCCTAAGGAGTTTAAGGCTAAGTGGAATGGTAAATATCCAGATGTAGTCAAGATGTGGGAAAAGGACTTTCAATCCATAACATCCTTTTTCAAGTATCCGTTTGAGCTTTGGAGACTAGTAACCACTACGAATGTTATAGAGAGTGTCAACGGCAAGTTAAAGAAGGTATTATATGCCCAAAAGGTGTCGATGCCATCGGAAAAAGCTCTTCTTATGGTGTGTTATTGGCGTCTATTTAGACCCTTACAAGAGATGGTCGAGTAACAGTATTGTTAACTGACAGTATTATTAATTGTTATGTGATAAATAAATAAATTTAAATTTTGTTTAACAAACGTGACTGCGAATATTATGATTTACACAATTAAGACAATTGCTGAAACGACGGCTCGGAAAAAGTAAAACGCTGCCAAGTTTTACCCAGAAGGTTGTATTTGTTTAATTCCTACGAGGGGTACAATTTTTAAAATTATCGCCTTTAAGGCACAAAGTATGCGAAGAGTATTAAATGCACTTTAGGCTAAAAATACGTTTGTACCCTTCGAAGTAAGAGTATTGAATCTTAATCCATGCTGTTATTCACAAATTATTTGCCAAGTTGCTCTACCTGGCCTGGCGTAAAAAGATTCTGAGTATTTGATTGCAACGTAATTTATAAAGGCGATTTGAGATGTAACTGTGAACTCGGCTACTTTCGAATATTCGTTATCGAAAAAAGATACCGAGATTTCAGGCAAACCTCCTGAACCATCAGGGTCTATTGGTATTCCGTTTTGATCAACTAAAGTAAACTTCCTAAATTCATTATAACCCGGTGCGGTTGCAGTGATTATCCATGTCAATTTTGAGCAAGGCTGAACCAGTAGAGACGCATATGTCTGCGGTGCATCGGATCCCGATGAAGGACCGTGAGGCGAAAAAAATTCCCCATGAATTAACGGCCCTACCGTATTTCCTAGCATGACCAGATAAGGTAAGTTGAATGGGTTTATCAATAATTTTGATTTCCCCACTGCTCTGTCTGCAATTTGTTGACCTTGTATAAAACCCGTTATCGCTGTTGCTGGTAGCGTTGCGCCCATCTTGTTTATTTTCGACCACGGTATTTGATTATCATTTACTTGCACTTTGTTCCAACTCACATTCTGGATTTTTTCATCGGTTACTGCATTATTCTGAATCTGATCACTGTTAATTTGACCAATTATTGCACTTGCGGGCAGTCTAGCACCTCCAGTATTAAGTTTGCTCCACGGTATTTCATTATCATTCACCTGCACCTTGTTCCAACTTACACCCAAAATCTTTGAATCCGTTACTGCGCCATCGGCAATCTGTGAAGTACCCACCGAATTATCCGCCATCATATTTGCGCGAATAAATTTCTGAACAGGACTGTGACCTGTTGGGCACGAAGGTCTCGATGACCATACCAAAACCCCATCTTTGTTCTTTCTACACACTACCTGAGCTTCAACGGATGCAACCAAACCAAAAACCGCTAATGCAATAAACCTATAAACCACCCAGTAAAAGTTTGATCGCATTCCTTTCATAGTCGTTCCAGTATAATCAAACGATAAAAACAAGTCAACACGCGGGTAGTCCGCAGGCATTTTTCCGGCTTACTAAAAAACTAAACTTTCCAGACTAAAATAATTCATGAGTTCTAGAGTAAGTTATTAAAAAAAAAGTTTTTTTTTGACGAAACCAGCTTTTACCACAAAGCTTTTTCGCTAGATGGTCTAATGAGAGTGACACTCTGATACGTTGGCTCTTGTCTTAGTCAAAAATGCACGCGGAAGAATTCCAGTAACAAGTTTAAAAGCGTCTAGAATTAGGACTTTTATATATAGCCAAGTAAACCAAAAAACTGTTATAATTTTAATTAAAGAGTTTTATTGAATGTCAGATTTTTTTGCTGTCACTACACAGTTAGAAAAAGCAATAGCGTGGGCTCGAAAATATTCTCTTTTTACTTACCCCTTCGTGACAGCATGT
>JANWWW010000018.1 GCA_025055295.1 Deltaproteobacteria bacterium
AATTTTTAAAAAAAAACAAGCAATAAGCCTCAAATAAATCTAATAAAAGAACGCAAAAATTTCTAGGACAAGGTTTTGCAACTGAATTTTTCTAGACGCCCTTAATACCTTTTCAAGCACCTGTTTCGAGAAATTAAATCAATAATCAAAATTTTTTCGTATTTCTTTTGCAAAGTACTAAATGACGGTTCTTGTGTGTACCCTTAAAATCAAGATTTTTTGAATTTTTTTATCCAAGCTTTCATTTTTATTCATCGTTGAACTCGTCCAGATAAGATCTCTCCGCATTGGCATACGAAATGAGTTTTTACTATAATTTACCCTTATGATTTTTAAGTCACACTTATTCACACCTTCACCTGGAAGCAGACATAGAAAAAAAAGGCTTGGAAGGGGTGAGTCTTCAGGTCATGGAAAAACGAGCACACGAGGTGGCAAGGGCCAAACTGCCCGTTCTGGTGGAAAAATTAATCGTCATTTCGAAGGGGGACAAATGCCACTTTACAGAAGAATCCCAAAAATTGGTTTCAGAAATTCCGCGTTTAACCATAAACCAAAGGCTGTCACAATATCAGAATTGATAAACAAAGCCGCAAAACTTGGCATCACTGAAATCAACGTAATGGACAAAAGACTTGGCATTAAACTAAAAAGCTTTCAGTCAGCAATCAAAGTTATAGGAAAAGTCGAAACAGAAAGCGATCTCAAAGGAGTGAGAAAAATTGTAAGTCACGCGTTCTCTCACTCCTTGAGAAAAAACCTTGAAAACTTGGGTGTTGTGTGTGAGACATTTTAAGCTAGACCTTCAAATTAAATGATCCCCAATCTGGAAATAATCAAAAAACTTCCGGAATTAAAATCTAGACTGCTTTACACACTTGTTTTTCTCGCTATCTACAGGCTTGGCATTTTTGTCTCAGTTCCCGGGCTTAATTTAAAGCTCCTGAGGGAACAGCTCGAAGGCATGGCAGACAGCATTTTTGGAATAGTAAATTTGTTTTCAGGAGGAGCGCTGGAAAATTTCTCAATGTTTACTTTAGGGATCGCCCCGTATATTTCAGTTTCAATAATAGTCCAGCTTCTCACGCCAGTTGTTCCGTATCTTGACAGTCTTAGAAAAGAAGGTGAAGCAGGCAGGAAACAACTGACCTCTATAACAAGACGAGGTACTATACTGCTTGCTTTAATCCAAAGCTATTTTATAACTCTAGGTCTAGAAAGGTCTGGGATAGTTCTTAATCCGGGTTGGGAGTTTAGAATAGTGTCAATTGTGACTTTGACCGGTGGCACCGCGTTTCTGATGTGGCTTGGAGAACAAATAACCGAGAAAGGGCTTGGAAACGGAATAAGCGTTTTAATTTTTGCCGGGATTGTGGCGCGAGTCCCCACTAGCCTTGCGTCTGTGTTTGAACTGTATCGTCAACATGAAATTACGGCGCTTTCAGTTCTAGTTATATCTGTTTTCATCGTTGTTTGCATATGGATTATCGTGTTTTTTGAAACCACTGTAAGAAAAGTCCCTGTGTTTTATCCTTCGAAAAAAGGTTCTTTAGAGGCAATGTCCCAGCAACAACATTTTATACCCATAAAATTCAATCCTACTGGAGTTTTGCCTCCCATATTCGCATACGCGTTGCTAGCTGTGCCTTCGACCATTTTAGGATTCGCTGGTTCAGAACAGTTTGACGCCATAAGAGCCTTCTTGGCTCGGGGCTTGCCGGTCTACGAACTTTTTTTGGCTGGCTTGATTATAATGTTTACTTATTTCTATGTAACACTTGTTTTTAACCCGGAAGAAATGGCAGAAAATTTGCGCAAATCAGGGGCCTTCGTTCCGGGTTACAGACCCGGTTCTGAAACAGCCAAGTTTTTCGAAGACACTCTTTACAAAATAAGTTTGTGGGCTAGTTTGTACCTTGCCGGTGTCTGCGTCATCCCCGAAAGTGTGTTCGCAAACTTAAATGTAACCTCCCTCGCTTTTGTCTTTGGCGGAACCGCAATTTTGATAGCTATATCGGTGTCGCTTGATATAATAAATCAGTTGCAGGCAATGATTGTTTCAGGCTCATACGAGGAATTTGTAAAATCCGCTGAAGAAAGAATAAAGTCGTTAAAAAAACAAATTTACAGAAGAAATATACGGTGACTCCAAAGACAGGATTTTTCATGTCATGAGCTTGCCAAGCGCGAAACTGGTTGAAGAAACTGGCTTAAGTTTTGACGATATTCTGATAATTCCAAAATCGTCAGAAATTGAAACTCGCGCAGACGTTGATCTTTCGGTTCAGCTTGGAAGTATTCGCCTGTCTCTTCCTATTGTTTCCGCTCCAATGGACGCTGTAACCGGACACCGTATGGCGCAGGCAATGGCAGAATGCGGAGGGCTTGGCATCATTCATCGATTCGCTTCAATAGATGAGCAAATCAGTGAAGTAAAAAAAGTGAAAAGAGCAAGAAATGTTGTAATTTTAAAGCCCGTGGTGGCTAATGAAAAACACACTTTGCATGAAATAAAAAACTTAGAGGAACAATATGGAATTCACAGCTTCCCCGTAGTCAATAACGAAGGAAAATTAGTAGGGCTTTTAACAAGAAGCGATTATATTCTTGAAGAAAATCTCACTACAAAAGTTGCTGACCTAATGACACCAGCCAGTCAAGTTAAAATGCTGGAGTTAAAGTCTATGGATTCATTTGATATCAACTTGGCGAGGTCTATAATTAAAGAGTCCAAAATTAAGATACTTCCCATTGTGGATTCCACGGGCGCTTTGCTGGGTTTGGTAACGAGAAGGGACATTATTGAACTGTCTAACACGAAAGCAACAGTCGATGCCAAAGGAAGGCTTTGTGTTGGAGCTGCTGTAGGCATTAGACATGATTGGCTTGAAAGAGCAGGTCAACTTGCGGATGCGGAAGTAGATGCTATATGTATCGATGTGGCAAACGGCTACCTTAAGAGAGTGAGAGAATGCGTAAGAAGATTAAAAAACGAATATCAACATCTTACAATCATAGCGGGAAATGTGGCAACTCAGGAAGGTGTCCTGTCTTTAATAGAGTCGGGTGTCGATGTTGTAAAAGTTGGCATCGGTCCTGGATCAGTTTGCACAACACGGGTTGTCACTGGCGTTGGTGTCCCGCAAGCAACTGCAATTTACTGGTCAGCAAGTGTCAAGGGCGACAAAAAAATTATCGCTGACGGAGGATGCCGCACTTCAGGCGACATTGCAAAAGCTTTGGCTTTGGGAGGCGACTCGGTAATGCTTGGGTCGATGCTAGCTGGCACCGACGAGAGTCCGGGGGATGTTTTGGTAGTGAATAACAGGAGAGTAAAGTCTTTTCGAGGGATGGCTTCAGCCTTCGCTTTTAGGGACAAAAAAGAAAAATTAAAGGACTCTGTTGAATTTGAACCAACTCCCGAGGGAGTCAGTATTGGTTTTTCAGACTACAAAGGTTCTGTAAAAGAGGTTTTAGTCTCGATCGAGAAAGCTTTGCGTAGCGCGTTTTCGTATGTTGGAGCCCATAACTTAGACGAGTTTCACAAAAGATCACAGTTTATCAAAATAACGCAAAGCGCTATAAAAGAAAGTCATCCTCACTCGGTGACCGTAATTGGTTAATAAATTTTTGACAGAATTAGCGCGTCAGACGAGATACAAAACTTTATCCGTAGCCTTCCATTCAGTCACCGTTACCTATTTGATTTCTAATAAGGGTTCCTTCTATCAATACGTCATATGCTTGCTCGTTGGTTTTGCGATACAGGCAAGCGCGAATCTGTTTAATTCGTTGCAGGTCACGAATGATATTAAGATAAAAAAAGCCACTGCAGTGTGCTTTACGTTAAGCGTTTTGGCCGGATCGCTTGCGGTTATTGAAAAGCCGTTTCTCATTTTTTTTGGTTTACTTGCCTTGGCGATTAGCGCTGGTTATTCCAAAAAATTAAGTGTTTTGCAGGTTCGGCCTAGTGAAACTGTCTTGGCAGATTTGTTTATTTTGTTTTCTTTCGGACCAATTGGCACATACGGATCATTTTACTTTTTTGGAGGGACAAACTTTGATGAAGCTGTTACTCTTTCCGTAATTAACGGAGTTTTTGCGCATAATTTATTATGGATACATAGAATTAAAGACATCGAAAAAGACAAAGCTTCGGGAAAAAAAACTTTAGCTGTTAGGTTGGGTTTTGGGGGATCAGTCTTGGTCTTTGTGTTGGAAAATTTGTTTGCAATATCCTTAGGAATTTCGACTTTTGGTTATTTGAAATGCTTTCTTGCTGTTTCTTCCATGGTAGCGTTGGCGTTTCTTTTGTGTCAAAAAAAGTTTTTTGAAAGTTTTCACCTCTGGGTTCTATTCTTGTTGTTAAACCCTTTCTTCATGGCATATCTTCCGTGAACGAAGAGCTGTTTTTTGCGTTGATGGATAGAACAGATTCTTTTAAGTTTGGCACAGACCACCAGGTTAAACTCCCAGACCACTTTAAGCGCAGTTTCATAGTTTTTGAAACTTCAGGTTCAACAAACAGGAAAAAGCTCGTTATACACTCGAAAGAAGGATTTCTTGGCGCTTGCCAAACGGTTTGCAGGGTTTTTGGAATTTCTCAAAACGATACTTACGGATTTTGCTTCCCCCACTATTACATTGCGCGCGCTTTGATATACGGGAGAGCTTTTGTCTCAAGCTGCCGGGTCAAACAGTTTGATGAAAAATGGGATCCTAAAAAATTTTTCAAGTTTATTGCGTCAAACAATGTAACAATACTTAGCCTGGTTCCAACTCAACTCTATGACTTAGTCGCGTTACAAAAAAAAGCCCCTCATTCACTTAGAATAGTGTTTGTTTCAGGAGGCTATCTTGACGACAAGTTACGCGAAAAAGCTATGACATTAAATTGGCCTGTTATTGAAACATACGGGCTAACCGAGTCGTGCGGAATGATAGCAAGAAAAACCAAGGGGTATTTTGAAGTTTTTGTTGAGTTAGAACTTAAGCAGGTTGATCAAGAACTATTGATCAAGGGCTCCCAGGTTGCCAAAGCTTTAATTGATGACGCTGGCATTAGGCTGATCTCAGATTGGCTAAGCACCGGTGACTTGGTTGAGTTGTCGAACAAGAGATTTATTCTGATTGGGAGAAAAGATCAAATGGTAAAAATCAAGGGGCATTTCCTAGATTTGAGTTCCATCAACAAACAGCTTAGAGAGAACGGGTTGTACTGTTATGTAAAATCCGTAAGAAATGAAAGAAACATGCACAACCTCAAGCTTCAAAGTAACGATAAAATAAAAGCCATAAAGGCAGTTGAATTTCTTACAAAGAAATACCCATTTATTAAGGAAGCGATTGAGGTCGAGCTGGAAGATTTCGGCAAATAACTCAGACCTTTAATGAACTGTACAGGGAATGCTATGCTAAATTTAATGCACATGCGGCTCGACAGGAAATTCAATGATATCTTATTCGAAACAATTCAAGCGAAACCCAATCAGTTTGTGGCAAAGATCGCAATAAACAGGCCACACAGATTAAATAGCTGGACCAGTGACACAATAGATGAGTTAATTGAGGCTTTCCGATTTGTTCAAAACGAAAAAAAAATTCGCGTGATCATTTTGGGAAGCAGCTGCGACGAAGCTTTCTCAACAGGTGGAGACGTAAAGGAACGCGGAAACACTGGGTATAAATCTACTTTGTCGGGCGAGAAAGTCAATGTTTTAGAGCTTTATGATCTAATAAGGTATATCCCACAGCCTGTTATAGCCGTGGTTAAAGGATACGCTATTGGAGGCGGTCAAATTTTGCAGTTGTGTTGTGATTTAACCGTGGCAGCTGATAATGCGATCTTTGGTCAGAACGGTCCCCGTGTTGGATCCTTTGATGGCGGATACGGTAGTCATTTGCTTGCTTTAACGGTAGGTGTAAAAAGAGCAAAGGATTTGTGGTTTACCCTGAAAAGACTAAACGCTTATGAAGCTCTAAACTGGGGACTTGTCAATTATGTGGTGCCACTGGCTGAATGCGACGATTACGCGATTGAGCTAGCTCGAAAAATTATCGATTTAAGTCCTACTTCAATTAAGTTTTTAAAGTATTCGATAAACGCTTTGATAGACGGTTCATATGGATTCACCCACTTCGCTCATGCTACAACAAGCTTGTTTTACGGAACTGAAGAGAGCAAAGAAGGCAGAGACGCGTTCAAAGAAAAAAGAGATCCTGATTTTTCAAAGTTTTAATTTGAATAGTTGTAATCTGAATTCTTTAACGCGGATTTGTTTTCAGATAACAAGTAGCGAAGCTATCATAATGGAGGGTCCGTTTGAAAAAGTTAGTGATGTTTATGAGGGTTGCGTTGTTTTAGTGACACCTTTTAGGAAACTGTCAATTCTTTCGCCAGCAACAGTCGAAATACACAAATTGGAACGTCACTGCGAAACCAATCTAACGCTTACAAAACGTGAAACCATGCCGTTTACAGAGTATGAACAAATCTTTAAGGAGTTTTCTAGATACCTAAATAGCGGCCAACTAAAAAAGGTTGTTATAACTGTTTGCGAAACAGGAACATATGATTTTATCAATCCTTTAACTCCATACGCGTCGTTTGATGATCGGTTATTTTTTATGATTGAAAGTTCAGACTTTGTTTTTTTTGGACTTACCCCTGACAAGTTTATGGAATCAGTGAGTGAAAACGATCACAATTTGTATGTCGTGGCAGGAACCAGCACTGACCCTCAAGCGGTTCCAGAAACTGAAATTGGTTGTTCAACCGATTTTTACAAGGAGAGGCTACCCTCAATTCGCTCTATAAAAAGAAAAATTGTAAAGGCAGGAAAGATTTTTCATTTGCAAAATGTAATAAACTTTAGGTCGCATTTCAACTACGGCGAATTTTTAACTCACCTGTACCCGCCATCGACTATCTTTGGAGACCCTTTCGAGTTGACACAAGATTTAAAGTCGAAGCTCAACCCGGTCCGTTTTCCGTGGGGGGTTTTACTCGGTTATCGAGGAGTTTTAAGTGACGACTTAGTTTTCAGGTCTATCATTTGTATTAGAGGAATTTTGCTTGCGCCCGAAGGTTACTACATTATCGCAGGGTCAGGGGTCCTGCCTTTTTCAGATCCGCTCAAAGAATATGAAGAGTGTTTGACAAAAATTGAAGCCGTAAAAGCAAGTCTCAATGGAAACGCTGAGTAATTTCTTAGCAAAAATTATTAAATCTTTAGGGTTTGTTGTCTGCGTTGCATGTCCAGGATCAAGAAACAAGTATTTACTGCAAGCTTTTTCTAAACATTTTCGAACGATCGTCTGCATAAGCGAACACTCTGCTGGCTTTTTTTGCTTGGGTTTAAATAAAGCAAACAGGTCTTGTTACGCATTTGTGTGTGTTACCTCCGGAACAGCTGTATGCGAACTTTTGCCATCTGTAGTTGAAGCGTTTTATTCAAGATGTCCGCTGTTAATAGTTTCAGCAGATCTGCCATTTAGTTTTAGGTCATCAGGATACCCACAAGCGATAGATCAGACCAAGATTTTCGGTCGGTATGGTCTGTTTAGCAGACTTGACTGGACAGTTAACAAGTCTGCTCAGTTGAGGTTCTCGCAAAATATGCCGTCTCATTGGAACGTGGCTTTCCTAGAAGAGGACCCAGTGGCTCTTAAGATTAGGCTTTCAGTCGTTTAAAAATTTAAACAATGCGAATAAAAAAACCGCTTGCTTTTGTCACAAACCTTGATCTGGAACACATCTCGGACGTTTCAAAGTTTCTTAAAAGGTTCAAAATTCCAACTTTCATCGATCCATTCAATCATAAAGATACAAAGAAGTCACTTGCAGAATTAGCGGTGTGGGAGGATGAAATTAAGAGGACGGATTTTAAGTCAATTCTAAAGTTTGGGCACACGCCAACCTCAAGAGTTTGGCGCAAACTGGCAAGGAATTGGTCTAACAAGTTTTATTTCTACAATTACAGACCCTACATCCATACAGGTTTACCCTTCAAGTTTAAGACTCTATCATTAAATATGTCCGTAGACACAATTCAGTATCGTTTCGTCACTACCCGTCGAACTTTTGATTTTCCCTCAAAAAGCGAACATTCTTTTTTACAGGCAATTCTAAAAAAATACCGGCATTTTGATTTTTTTGTTGGCAACAGCCTACCCGCTTACACTTTTCTTTATTTAGACCATTTAAATGTCTCAATCTGGGGCAACAGGGGTTGTAACGGCATAGACGGATTGGTTAGCACCTTCGCGGGATTTGCGTATGCAAAGCGAAACATCGTTGGAATAATAGGCGATCTGTCACTGCTTTACGATATAACCGGGCTTTTAATGCTTAAAAATGCCAAGTCCTCTTGGAGGCTCTTTGTCATAAATAATAAGGGTGGAAAAATATTTGATTTTTTTGGTTTATCAAAGAATTTGCTTAATAAGACTCGCAATATCATGAGAGCAAAGCATAATGTTAACCTTGAAGGGGTCGTGACTGCACTCGGGCTTAAGTTTTATTCAATAAGCTCAGAAAGTCAATTAAAAAACATCCCGGAAAGAGGGGTGATTGAAATTATTCCTGACAATCGCGCGACTGTTTTAGCTTGGAGATCTTTGTTAAAGAGTTGATATCCGTAAGATTCATTTTAGTTTTACATAAAAAATATACGCTAGCGGGCGTCAGTAACAAATAGTTTATGAGATGGGATAAGATGCTTATCGACATTGCTTTGTTAGCGTCAAGTCCGATGATTTTGCCAGCCAAAACAAATGACGCTTGATATGGACCGATAAAACCCGGGGAACTGGGAACCGATATGAACAAACTGTTTAGCAACGTTATTATCAAAGCGTGAGAAACATTAACTTCAACTCCGAAAGAAAGGCAACACGCGTAATGGAAAAACGCGGTAAATGCCCAGATTAAAAACGAAAAAATAATGACTCTTAAACCGTTTGTCTGATTAAGCGCGCTTACATCAAAATTTGTCAAGTTGAAAAATTTCTTTAAGAAAGTGTTTTGCGTATAAGTGTTTCTTAAAAGGCAAACCAGCAATATTACCCCGACACTAATAGCGCCAAAGGTGATTATTTGAAATTTAAAGTTAGATAATTCAAACGAGTACACTGAGACCAAAACCAAACCTAGACAAAAAACTATGAACAAATCCAACGCCCTTTCGAAAATGACTATGAAAGTAGATGTGCTTAGGCTTTTTGAAAAAAAAATTTTAATTAAACCAATTTTTACGACCTCGCCAAGTCTGAGAGGAAGTATCATGTTAGCAAAATTGGATAAAAAAATGATTCCATAACTGTCTTGCCGAAAAGTCATTCCCGAAATGATTTGTAACCTTTCTGCCCTCAAACAAAAATGCACAAATAAACTAAGGCCGGAAATGAAAGCATACGACAACCTTATATCCGAGAAATTAGAAACAACTTGTTCAAAATCCACAATTGTCAGCAGAAACAAAATCGATCCAACAAATAGAATAAATCCTATCAAAGTTTTCATTTGTTGAGTTTTGACATCTTTTGTATCATACATGCAAGCCAACCTGAATGGAAATTTTAAAGCCGGCATTATCATCACTCGAAAGAAGTCAGGAAGGACTGATTGTTAGGCACGTTTGGAAAAACCAAGAAAAGGTCGTTCCAATTCCAAGCGGTGTTAACGTAAAAGGAGTGATTTTGGAAGTTAACGCTGAGGGATTATTTTTTTTTCTGAATTCAGATAGCTACTCCTCGGATGAATGGTTTCTTTGGAACGCTTTAACCCTAACTAAAAGGCCTGTATCGAACAGGATTTATTTCTTTGAAAGTTACAGTGAGTTGGCATTTTTTAAATGTTTCAGTCACCTTTATGATCCTTTTGGTAGAAAAATAAAAGTTTTAGCTGAAAATCCAAAAGTTACTGCGAAATGTGTCAAAGGGCGACAGTTCGAGCTCAATCTGTTAATAAACAACAAAGACTTTGAGGCGTATTCAAAAGAGATAACGATCTTTAAAGTTTTTTCCGAGAACGAAATCTTTTATTACTTGCTAACTCCGGAGATGGCGGTTTCGGATATTTTGCGCAAAGGAACAAAAATTATTTTTTCGATAGACGAAGCAACTGAGATTTTCTCAAATATCTGGCATGCCGGGTATGAAATCGAAACTTCTCCCAAAGTGAAATTCGACAAAGGAAAACCAATTATGAAAATTCGCGTAAGGAATTTGTTAATAGAAAAGAATATGATATCTCTTTCCGCCGAGGTTTCGTTCATCTACGGCAAAAACTCTCCTAATAAAATATTGCTTCGGGATCTTAAGTTGGAACATAAATCCCGCGACTTTTTATTGAGTAAAGGCCTAAAACTTGACGATACTGTAATGTATGGTAATAATGATGTAGCCTTTCAAGTTTTAAAAAGCCTCTCAAAACTGAACGATGAGTTTGAAGCCATTACCGGAGTTGAATTGCAGATTAGAAGCGCCGTAAAGAATATCAACTCCGTAATCTCAGGAACTTCTTACAAATGTTTGCTTGACTCGTCAACCGTTAAAATTTTTCCCAACATGCCCAAAGAAGAATTTGAGCTTTTAGCTCAGAGTTTGCACAATGAAAATTTGCTTGAAAGGTCTTGGATAAGCATAAACGGAAAAATAATGGATATAATGTTCCCTTCACTTGGATACCTAAAAAACTTTCTCGCGTATTACGGCTTTAGTGTTAACTTCAAAGAACGTTGTTTTGAAGCCAAGAACGTAAATGTCATTGGGCTTATCAGCTTGTCTCGATTTTTGGAAGCTTATCCTTGGATAACTAAGTCAGGATTTGAGAAGCTAGACAAGCAAAGAGAGAAAATTCAATCTTTTTCCGAATTGGATTTCGGAGAACAGTACTCGTTTTTGCGTCCTTACCAAAGATTCGGCGTATCATGGATATGTCACCTTTTCCAACACAAGCTAGGAGCCCTTTTGGCCGATGAGATGGGCCTGGGCAAAACAGTACAGACATTGGTCGCTCTCGATTACCTGATTAATCGAGGCCTCTTAAAAAAAGCTCTCGTCATTTGCCCCACCTCGGTTGTGTATAACTGGGAGAGAGAGGCTCAAAAATTCACGCCAAATTTAAGAGGGGTCGTGTTTCACGGGCCAAAACGCAAAGATGCTTTGGACAATATTATGAATTCTGACGTAATTTTTACGTCTTACAACCTGGTTCGTCTTGACAATCACATTTTCAAAGATATCTCCTTTGACGCGATCATTATGGATGAGGCTCAGTTTTTGAAAAACGCGGACTCGCTTACGACCAAAGCGGTCAAGGACTTAAAAAGCTCATTTAAGTTAGCGTTAACGGGAACGCCTGTAGAAAATCGGCCTCTCGAATTATGGTCGATTTTTGACGCAATCCTTTCAAAAAGTCTTGGAACGCGCAGCTTTTTTGAGAAACGAATTGAAAAAAACCAGAATGACGAAACTTTAAAAAGATTAGCTGACTCGATTAGTCCCTTTATATTGAGACGGAGAAAAAATGAAAACCTTGAAGCCTTGCCTCCTAAGATTGAAACGGTTGAATACTGCGAAATGACCGAGCAACAAAGGGAGATTTATGAACTTTATAGATCAAGAGGAATTGAAATGGCCAAATCTTGGGTCGGAAAAGGTGTCTCTTACACTCACATCTTTGCCTTAATAACAAAATTAAGGCAAATTTGTGACCACCCAAGGATTGTTGAGAGTGACAACAACGAAAGTCTTGAATCCGGAAAACTGACGAGGCTTCTAGAGGTTCTCGGCGAAATTCTGAGTAACGACAGAAAAGCGGTTGTTTTTTGCCAGTTTCTTCCAATGGTGGATATTATTTCGCAAGAACTTTGCCAGAGAAACATTCCAAAGTTTGTTCTGACCGGAAAAACTTCAAACCGTCTCGAGGTCATAGACAAGTTCAATGGTTGCCATGAGCCTTCAGTTTTAGTGATGAGTCTCAAAGCTGGCGGGATCGGCGTAAACCTTACAGGAGCTTCGGATGTAATTCTTTATGATCCATGGTGGAACCCACAGGTTGAAAATCAGGCAATCGATAGACTGCATAGGATAGGCCAAAAAAATACAGTATTTGTTTACAGATTTATTACCGTAGACAGCATTGAAAGCAAGATGGAACAAATTAAGGAAAAAAAACTAAATCTTTTTAACCAAATACTGTCGGGAGCTCGCAATAAGCTAGATTTCAACCTGCTTGTATCTTTGCTGTATTAAAAACTGCTTAAGTTTTTTTTAAAGCAGCCGAAAATAAAAAGCAATGAGTTCTTGTTACCGGTACTTGGAAGAAACATTGATGACCGCGGATCGCCTTGAAATTTTGTTGCAGATTTACGATGGCTGCATTAATTTTATGCACCTTGCTATTGCAGGGCTCAAGAAAAACGACATTCCAGCTTTTTGTAAATACCTGCTAAAGGCTCAGGACTGCGTCGTTGAGCTGGCCAACACTCTTGACTATAGTGTGGATCCCGACTTATGCGATAAACTTCATAAAGTATACTACGCGGTTTTGAATCTATTGACCGAAGCCAACCTGACTAAACAGGAAAAGTACATACTTGCTTCAATTAAATGTATCGAAAAGCTTGCATCAGCTTACAGGGAAGTTGGTGCAAAATTTAAAAACACGTCAACTGAACAATCAAACGACGAAATTTCGTTGGAATTTAAGTTCGATTTTTAACGTTTAAATTGTGAAAAAGCGACCATAACGCGCCTATAAAACTGCCTACCATTACTGCACTAAGCCAAATCATCGAAAAAAGAATTATTTCTGTGGCATTGAATGGGGTTGGAGTCATATAAAACATCATAAGAGCTTCCCGGGTTCCCATTCCATTCCAGCTTATTGGCAAAGCAGATACAATGTTAACCAGGGGCATAACTGACAGCCAAAAAAAAACGTCTAATTCCACTCCTATTCTTAAACTGAAAATCAGAAGAGCAAATAGTTGCAGAACGTGAAATACCAGAGATATAAGTGAAATTTTTAGAAAATCGCCGAGTTTTATAGCCCATCCGAGTCCAACTATCTCGTTTAGTTTTTGTAATGACGAGAACTTGGATAGAAATGTCAGAGGCGCTCGGGAAAAAAAGAGCGAAAAAGTTATGATTGCTATCAAGATCTGACAACCTGGAACGAACACAAATGAGAGCTGTCTAGAAGGCAAAGACAAGATGCCTGCTACTCCGCCTAACAAGGCTAAGACAAACAACCCATGAATTCTGTCGAATAAAACACTAGCTATAGCCTTTTTTTTTGAGTCTACGGTAATTGCGAAAGCCCTCACCAAATCTCCTCCAACAATTCCAAGCCCGAATGAATTTACGTACATTCCGAGAAAATATGCCCTTAAGCATTCAATAAACGAGGTTTTTTCACTAAGTGATCTTAAGACCAGATACCATTTGACCGCGCTAACGATTTGCGATACCAGGTATAGAAGTGTGACCTCAAAAAGGCTTGCTAGCGGAAGAGATAAGATGGATTTAAGAAGGGGACCCTGAAACGCCGCATACAGCACAACGCTGATCATCAACGACAGACCGAGTAAAAATCGAATCATTAGGTCTAAATTAAAACCGCCTGCAGATCAGATAAAAACTCGCTCTTTGTCAAAAATGACGTGCCAAACCTTTGAACGACTCGCGCAGAGGCGCGGTTGGCTAACCGCGACGCAAGCTTGAAGTCCTTAGTCGCGTAGTGCACAAGCGAGAACATTGCAAGAAAAGTATCCCCTGCTCCAGATACGTCGCTAATTTCGACCCGCTGAGCATCAAAGAGCTCTCCTTGTGACCCGTCATTCAAATACGATCCTTTTTCTCCCAGTGTAACCACAACCAACTCTACAGTTTTTTCCGCGAATACTTTCGCGGAAAACTCATGCAAGTCATTCAATGTCTCTATTTTTCTGCCAAGTATTGCTGACGCATCTGCTTGATTGACCTTGTAAAGACTGGCGTACTTTACATAATGGTAATTATTAGATCTTGTGTCAAGATAAAAAGGTTTGTTTTGTAGATTGACTTTCCCTGAAGCATGAAGTTCTTCGAACAATTTAAAAACCCTTTCTGAAAAAAAATTTATGCAATGATCGGAAGCAACAAAAAGATCGACTTCATTCAACAAATTTTTGATGCCTTCGAGTATCGAGTGTACAACATCGTCCGGAAGTTGCCCTTGATCCTCAATGTCAGCGCGAAACATTTGCTGTTTTTTTGAAATGTATCTGTCTTTTACAGTGGTCCTAACGCGCGGATCTATTTTAAGGTACTCTATTTTAATATCAAACTTTTGCATGAGATTTTCTAAAGAGTTACCGAATGTGTCAGGTGAAATGATCGAACAAACAAAAACATTCGACACAAGCTGACGGATGTTCAAAGCAGTGTTACAAGCGCCACCCAGTCTTTCTTCAACGCCTATTACTTCAAACACTGGAATAGGAGCTTCTCTGCTAATTCTTTCAACATTCCCGTAAATGTAACGATCTAGAACAGCATCACCTAACACCGCAACGCGTAAGTTGTCAATTTTTTCAATTAATTCCTGATAGTCGCGCACCTTACTTCTTTGACTGAGTTACTTTATGGTAAAATTTCCGCGAATGTCAAGGAACGCCGGGAAAGCCGAAATAGCCTCTAAAATAGCCGAAGCATTAGGTATTTTTAGGTCTCAAACTCCGTATAAACTAGTTTCTGAAATTTTAAATCATCTAAAAACATGCGTTTACAAACATAACAAGGTTTCTGTTTCACGTTTTGGCACATTTTACAAATTGGAAAAAGATGAGAGAAAAGGCAGAAATCCTAAAACAGGGGAAAAATTGTGGATACCACCGAGGACGCTTGTTCGTTTCAAGGCAAGCCCTATATTAAAACGACTTTTTGAAAATTAGATTTTTTCAAAGAGTATCGTTGCCGAAGATAGTTAAGTTTCTGACATTTTTGGTGGTCTTTTTAAAGTTAACGGAGTTAGGACTGGAAAGATATCTTTTTAAAGAACTTGAGGAAGAGATTAACATTCCCACGGGGTGTTATCTGAAAACCGAAACTTGGAATATTAATATTTTTACACTGTCTGGAACAGCTTCAGGTGCAAAAATTCAGTGCAATGGTCACACAGCGGTTTTAACCGAAAAAATGGCGGCAACATTTTCTATAAAAGACCTATTAAAGGGTAGAGTTTGGCTAAGCCTTCACATAAACAAGGCTCAGAGCGACGGATTTTCGAATCAATCCGTTCTTTACAAATTCGTGGATTTTCTGTCCGAAGAACCTCAAAAGAAGCCTTTGATACGACTGTCTCTAAAAAAACTTTCAGTGGATGAATTTAGCACTTTCGAAAAATTCCTTGGATATGAAACGGATTTTCTTAAGGTTAAGTTAGATTTGGATAGGATGAGTGATAGGGAGGCTTTTCGATTTGGAATTTACGTTCCGATTATTAGGAACAAGCTTGGGACTTTAGTGAAAACAAAGTTGAATTTTATTGTGTCCGGTCGAGGTTGGAACTTGCTCGAAGGCAAAACTTTTCACGGTGGGTTGTCAATCTTTGGGAACGGAACGTTCAATTCACAAGATAATCTTCGCTTAAAGGTCAGAAACAGAAACAACCTGATCAAATTCGCCATGCGACGAAACAAAACTAAATGTGGGTCTGTTTTGCGAGGTGGTGGCTCAAACATCTCACTGAAAAAAATAACCATAGCAGATTATTCGTTAAGCACTGCGCAAAGTTGTTCTCCGGAGCGATTTTTAAACTTGGTATACCTTAAAAACTGGTTGAACTTGGCAGTAACTTTAATTAAAGAGGTCAAAGGAACTGTTTTTATAGGTTCTCTAAGGCTTAATGATGATATTGTGTTCAACAATATTCAAACAAGATTCAATCGAAATACTTTGGACTTTTCTGCGGAGCGTCGAGGCATGGACCAAACTTTGTTCAGGGTTGATCTAAATGTGAAAGTTTCAGGCCAGACAGCGACACTTTACCTTCGTTCGCCGTTGGGTGGGCGCATTACGTTTGATGTCTCAACATCTCAGATTACGGACGGGAAGTTGGATTTCGGATCCTATTCGCTTGAAAACATCAACGGCCTGGTATTTGAGGAAGGCTCAAAGGGCGAATTTAAGTTTCTTAACAAGAAATTTTTTTTCGACTTATCGCTTGACCGTTTTGAAATTTTTGAGGAACACAAAAGTCTTTCAATAAATTACGATGGTGAACTAAAAATTTTTTTTAACCAGTTTAAATTTGACATCAATTGCTTTCAGTTTCTTCTTGATGGCAAAGCTTTCATTTCAGAGGACAAAAAAGTATTAGCTGTTTCAAACTTTAAGCTTGATCTTTTGTGCCCAAATATTCGGGATAGCGCGGAATTGAAAAATATTTCTTTTGACCTGCAAAAAATCAATTCAAGGGTGCCCTTAAACTTTAACTTTGGTCAGGTTGGTTGCAACATCAAAGGAGAACTTTCTCGAATGCAGCTTTCCTGTGACTCAAAGGGAGACCTTGACAGGCTTTTAAATCTTTCAACTTCAGACTATTTGTTATCGTTGCCTTTTAATTCAGAATTTTCTTTTAAACTGGAGAATTTGTCCCTAAAAGATTTCACAGGTATTTTTGAGGTAAAAAATGCCTATGCTTTTCATTTGAGTGGTCTTTTGTGGCTCGAAGACATTAACGGGGTCGCTAAAATTCAAGATATAAACTATGTTTCGGTATCACTTTCGGGCAAAGTCAATAGCGGCAACTTTAAAGCGGAAGGCAAGCTGGATTTGTTTGAGAAAAAAAATTTTGATTTAAAAGGCAGTTTTACCAGTGCCATGTTTAACTGGGATGATCGCGTTAAAATGACTTTGGATGGAAATTTATCGTTTGTTGACCGGCTAGTTCTCGAAGTTCAAATCAAAGATGGTTTCATCAAATTGCCCGAAGAGTCTATATTGCTGACTATTTTTGAAAAAACAAAAGAAAGTCGGTTTCAGAAAGCTTTAAGTATTTTAAGGCTGATTGACTTTGACTTAAAAGCCAAAACCCTTAAGCCGATCGCTCTTAGTTCAGAGACCATATCAACAAGTTTGTGGGGAGATATAAATGTAAATAACTCTGGCAGATTTTTGAGTTACACTGGCGAGATTCAACTTTTGGGGGGGACAGTTAACATTTCCTCAAACTCTTTTTCTATTAAGCGCGGCGACCTAACTCTTAACCGTGATGTCGGACTCGTTGTAAACATACTTGGAGGAAAGTCATTCTATTATGCCAGATCATTCCCTATTGAAATTTTTGTCAATATATACGGCCCTGTAGATAATCCGAGTGTCAAGCTTTTTTCGCTACCGGAACTTGATAAAGATGAAATTCAGAGGATAGTATTTTCGCGGGATCCGGCATTTTATAACCTTGCTCCGCGAGGGGTAACTGTTTTAAAAAACCCGGAGATTGGTTTATTTGAAATATTTCCGAGATTCTTCAAAGACACCTTTCTGCCATCTGAAATAAGTGTAGATATTATCCCGGATCAGAATGAGCAAACCAGTTACACTCTTCAACTAAGTAAGGACATTTTTCCAAATGTTAAGATAATAGGAGAAAGCGCTTTTTACAGCACCTACACAATCAACAAACTCAAGGCGAGTTTATCAGTCCTTGACAGGTTACAGTTACTTGGTGAGCTCTCAAGCAATCCTTTGGTTGCCGAAACCGGATTAAGCGCGGACATGATCTATGTTTTTCAACAGAGGCCTACCTCAAGGTTGTATGAAATTAAAGGTAACAAGGGGCTATCAGAAACTATACTAAGAAGCAAGCTGCCAATGGTATATGCTATTGAAACCAGTTTAACCAAGTCTCTTGAGAAAATTTTGTCAAACTTTTACCTTGAGAATGGTTTTTCGGAGGCGAAAATCAAAGCAGAGTGTGTTGATTCATTTGAGTACGACAGAAAAAATTTTTGCTTGAAAATAGTTTTCACAATCGATGAGGGTCCGAGATGCCTGATTGACGCTGTGACTTTTGATGGCATCGACCCTAACAAAGACTTTTCTCGACAACCGTGTTCTCCGCAGGTAGTAGAACAAATAAGGAAAAGTTATTTCGAAAACAAGTTCTCCAAAAATTTAATCCCGCTTGACACAAGCGTAAATAGGGAATGCAGTAAAAAGAATGAATTATTTGCGTGCTCGTTAAATTTGGTTTCAAAGGACTTTCTTGCCTTTGAAACCAAGGGGGACATTCAACCAAAAATTGCCGGGGAACTGCTATTTTCGTTAAGTAGCTTTTTGACGCTTCAGAGACAATATGAAGATGTAGATAAACTTTTAAAAGGGTTTGCGAAATTTCACACTTTAAAGCAAGGACGCGTATTAAGCATCGTATATTTAGATCATGAAAAGAAAATTATTTTGGAAGCAAGCGATGCGGCGCTTGAAATAATCCCAGAAATAAGAGACCCGGAGCATCAAAAACTTTGTTCGTTAACTCCAGTAAAATCGCAGGCTTTTGAAATTGCTCTTTTAGATTTTCAGTCAAAGCTAAGAGATTGTGGTTTAGTCGTAAATTCTTACGCCACATCTTGGGAGAATTCGGCGCGCTTTTTAGTGCGTCTCGACACCACCCAACTCAAAAATGTAACCGTTGTGCTTCCAGATATTGAAGGTGAAAAACGAATAACAACAACTTCTAAAAACGAACTAGATTTTCTTACGCTCGCCGTTCAAAAACTAAAGGAAGAGGGATTTCGTGTGAGTCCAGAATCTTTATCAATTTCTGTCGTAAGTGACGAGGTAAAGGTATCTTTGGTTAACACAACCGAGTTGATCATCAACGAAATACGTATCGTAATGTTGAAAGGATCCTTAAGTGACAAAGTAAAGACAAAGTTGAAGGATTATATTGGTCACAAAGCTTCTCAAGCAAAACTTGCGGAAGTAGAACGGGTTCTGGAAAAAGGAGGTTTAAAAATTTTTAAAACCTACTTTGATGAGGAAAAGGGGATTTTCCACGTTTTAGCCTACCGTGACCCGGAACAATTTTTAAAAGGTGGAATAGGGTTTCACTCGGAACTGGGAGTTCATGGGTTTTTATTAACGGAGGATCAATCGCTCTTTCCCTCTGGCCAGAGTGTTCTTGGCAAAGTTGATGTGTATGTGAAAGACGATTTATCAAGTCTTCAAACTGGAAGTGTTAGCTTGAGTTATCTTGACCCGCTTGTTGATTTTGACAATCTAAGTTGGGATTTTGTTCTGTTTTATCAAAGGACGCGTCACGCTGATTTGCCTTTTAATTCAGAAAAATATGGCGCCACAGCGCACTTAAATGCTCTTAACTTTGCTGGGTTGAAAAACTTGCCCGTTAAGTTTAAAGTCGGATTGGTTCATGACTTTGTTTTTGACATTCAGAGGGATTTGGATTTTGAAGATAGCTCAATCACGAGTCCGTTTGCCGGATTAGAGATCAAACGTGAAAGTATAAACGATTTGGTTTACCCTACCGATGGTTACTCGTTAAAGGGTGATTTTCGCGCAGGCTTTTTGGACTTCAATTACATTGAAACAAAACTGTTGGCCAGTAATTACTTCAAACTGTTCGAAAATGGGTCCATTCACTCAAGTATCAAATTTAACCAAATAGTTTCAGCTGAACGGGTGCCGATCCCATATCGATATTTTGTCGGGGGAAGGGACACTTTAAGGGGTTATTCTCTCTTCAAGTTTGGCAAAAAAGGCCCCCTAGGAAGTCCTTATGGCGGTGAGCGCTTCATATCGTTAAGGAATGAGTTTCACTGGAGATTCTATGATCAACTCATTTTAGTGGGCTTTAATGACACTGGTATAATCGACGAGTTCAGTAAGAACACTTTCGGAGTAGGTTTGGGGTTGGGCTTTAAATACCTTTCTCCTGTAGGTCCTATCGGCTTCGAGGTCGCCCGAGGGGTGTATGAAAATGACTCAAGTAAAGACCTAGCCTTTTATTTGAGTTTAGGGATAACATTTTAATTTTTAATTTGGGACGGCTCTTCGAAACTTTACGGTATGTAGAATTTGGGTGTTTGACAGTGCCAAAGTTTACCCAGGAATAGGTTGGGGTAGTCTTATAGACACAACCATGTAGGCATTAGGCATTTCTCGATTTAATGACATTTTGCTGCTGAAACTAGCCCTTTCGGCTTTCAGCCTCGATACTATAGACATAAACCTTGCACCTGCACAGTTGAAAGGGTATGGATAACTGAAATATGTGTTTATTTAGGGTGGTATCTCACAAAGCCCCTAAAAAATTAATCTGCCTGAAACAAAGTTTACCTACCAACAACTCGTTTATTTTAAGACCTCGTAAATGAAAAGTTACCCTACAGCTTCGGCACTATTTCATCAGAACTTATTCTGAACCTTCTACCAGCCATTAAGGGCATAACGAGCTTTGTCTCAGTTACTGCTCTTTGTACCGCCGTTTTCTCCCGATCAAGCTCTCGTCGCACCTGCCCCCTTATATTAGGCTTTATACTGGATACGATACCCTCTTTAACTAACGCGGACATCTTTTATTTAGATTAGCACAAACACCCTAATATGTCAAATATTTTTTTAAATAAAATTGTTTTTAGCAAATGTATGTTACAGCAATTTTCTGCCAAAAAAATAAAGTCGTTAGTGTTTTTTGAAGCTGTCTTCGATTTAGCCTGTGGCTGAACTTAGAGTGGTTATTAAAATAAAATGATCGTGGGTTTCCTTCAATTAATTTCAACGAAAATGCCCTAATTTAATTAAGCAAAAGGCATAATTTCTTGACACTTGAGTTTTCAGTTAATAAACCCGCCTCTATGTGATTGAGAGTCGATATTGCCATAAGCGCACCTAAAATTTTCCATAGTTGTTGCAGTTTTCCCAGCAGAGGTCCTCTAACTTAGTCCTGTTTATTATACCACTTAAACAATGAAATTCCCCTAATCGCACGATGAGGGCCATCGTGCAACTTTAATTCGTATATTTTTTAAGTTGGAGTCGAAAGTATCATGCATTTAAGTAACAAGACCCAGTATCTTTTGCGATATAAAATCCAGTATATCGCGCACCGATATAACGCCTAACAAAACATTGTCCTGCAACACAGGAAGGTGTCGAAAACCACCTTGACTCATAAGTGTGAGGGCGTAGACCAACGGGTCTGTGGGACTAACAGTTTTGACAGGGCTTGTCATGTGCTTTTTGATTGGATCATCAAGTTTCAGATCAAAAAATTTTTTTACCAGATCTCTTTCGGTAAAAATTCCGACAATTTCCGAAGTCATAATCACTACCGCTCCCCTTTGAGAAGTTTGAAGAAGTTTTATCACATCAACCGTTCTTGCACTCGGAGGTACGACAGACGCGTCACGCAGTTTTATAGAAGCGACACTACTGCATAGAATGCCTAAATCAAAACCTTCGGTTTCATTCACACAAAGGGTGTTCAAGAGTTCTTGTAGCTTTTCATCCGAAATCATGAAATTATTTTACCATCCGAAAGCTTTGCCACCACAGGGCCGATTTTTTCTTCAAAAAATTTCAACTCTTGGTCCCCGAACCGAAACACAGTGTTTTGGCCTATTTTTCTTTTAATCGTAATTTGACCGAATATTTCTTTCTGTTCTGAAATTAATTGATTCAAGTCGTGCTTCAAAATACCAAGAGCATCTTCAACCTGCGAAAGTTTTTGCTTTAACGTGTTTATTTTTGCCTGAAGCGCTTCGGGTAAATCTTTTGGATTTCTGAACTCATATGGACCCAGCTGCATTTTTATCAATTTAGCGCTTCGTGACAGTAAAGAAATTTTCTTCAGGGTTTCGGAAATCTTTTTTTTATGTTCGTAATCGGAAACAATTTCAAGAACCGTTTCCGCTCCACCCTCTGCGCCGACTTCCCCGATTTCAATTTGTTTTGCCGCGCAAACGTACCCGCCTATTACTCTTTTACATGTAACCGTAGATATAGCGTTAAGTTCGCTCGAAAGACTCTCTTCTTCAACCACAATCTCAGAAGCCTTTAGTGTCGAACGGTGAACTTTTTTAATCTGGATTTTTTCAAAGGCTGCCAGTTTAGCTAAAGAGCATGAGCCTTTTACGATTACTGAACCTTGCGACGAAAAAATTTCCGAGTCTCGGTATATGTCTCCCTCAATAAAAACACCGCGATCGCCTTTGACTATAAAGCCAACTCCAACGTCTCCTTTAATTCGGACAACATTATTAAATCTAATGTTGCCTATGGCTTGCGTAACTCCTCCTTCAATCAAAAGTTCTTCCCGGATATCAATTAGCTTTTGATCAAAAAAAAGGTAACCAAATTTTTTGGAGTAGTAGGATGCGTAGTTTTGTTCCTGTCTAACTTCAATGTTTGGTCCTGTTTGAATTGCTATTTTCTTCGGTGGGTCTGCTTTAATAATCTGCCCGAAAACATCAAAGCCGTCTTCACCTTCTTTGGCTGGGATTAATCGTGCCACTTCTCGCTCCGGTTCAATGTTATCAAGAAACCGGAGCCCTGACTTTTGCTCCAAAGAAAACGGCTTTGCCAGCAAGATTAATTTTTCATCCTGAGGTTTAGTGGGAACTTTGGACACCCCTACCCGTCTCGGTTTCTCTGATCTGGACACAACGCATTCTCTAAGTAATAACTCGTCAATTATTGCTCCTGGAAAATTGTTTTGTAAGAATTCAATCAATTTATCTTTTAAAACGATAAATGGTGTTGAACCACTCGCTGTGCAGAAAAGCTTGGTTTTGGACTCGTCAACGTAAAACGTGAATCTGGTGTCCAGCAAAGATAATTGTCTCACCTCGGTCAAATTACCTTGCATGACGAGTGGTTTATTTCAAAAAAAAGCCGGTTTGGAACATAAAAACAGCAATATCGAAAGCGTCAAAGTCTAGCGAGTGGTGGCAACAGAGAGACTTAATTTTGTCTTCAGTCAATAAATAGTTTTTTTTTGTCAATTTAAACCCATATTCGATAACATTTATCTGAGTTAAGAATCTAATCATGTGGCGGTCTATGATTGCTAGCCCGCGTCTTCCAATATTCCTCAGGAAGTGGCTTGTCTCTTTAAAGCTAAACCCATTAATCAAGTTAAAAAGAAACTCCCGTTCTTTTTCTGGAGAATAGCCACTCAACAAAAACTCTTTAATTTTTGGCAAAACTTTTTGAGCTTCCACGATCCTCACAGACTTTGTTTTGTGAAACCTGACGTACGCGCTTGAATTTCTTAGGACTTTTTCCGCAATTTCACAAGAGATATTCTTTCCCTCTTGAACGAGCTTAGTCAAGGAAATACTTGCTAGACTAGCTTTAAACGGTGAAGTTTGAGGAGTGCATAAACAAAATATCAACTCCTCAAGTATCCTATCTTGCCAGTTCGTTTGAAATTCATCAAGCCTTTTAAGAAAAGCTTTACTGTTTTTCTCGTAAAATAACAGAAATTCATCAAAAAGTTTCAAGTCTTGACGAAATACGTTAAGATAAAACATAGAGTTAATTTATTGCGGGCATAGCTCAGTTGGTAGAGCGTTTGCTTCCCAAGCAAAAGGTCGCGGGTTCGAATCCCGTTGCCCGCTTGCAATGTCTCAGATTTATCCCAACGCTCAGCTTTCACTGTTTTTCATTTTCGAATACCGGTATTGGTTTTAAATTTTCATCCACTGCCACAAGAACCAGCTCCGCGGAAGTGACATGGTGGATTGTCAACATATCAATTCCTCTAAGCGCTTGAACTTCCACCCGAATAGTAATTGAGCTGCGACCTTTTGAAACTGTTTCCGTATAAAATGACACCACATCACCTACAAATACGGGATTTCTAAAATCCACTTCCCGGACCAATTTAGTTACATAACGAGCAGGTCTCTCTTTTTGCGCATGTTCGGTTGCCGCAAGGTCAATCAAGCTGAGAATATATCCTCCAAAGATACTACCTAAGGGGTTTGTGTCTTTGGGCATCATAATTATCCGGAGGCTAAGTCGGGTCTCAAGCATTTCAGATCGTAAATTCTCCGTAGTTATTATATTATTTAACCTGTAAAGATAATGATATTAAAACTCCTTAAAAAAATATTCGGCACAAAAAATGAGCGTGTCCTCCGCTCGTTGCAACCAATTGTAGTAAGAGTTAATGAACTCGAAAAAATTTATGCCCAAAAGAGTCAGCAGGAACTTATTGACGCTGTTAGTCAGTTTCGACAACAGGTGTCAAATGGACGGCCTTTGTCCGAAATCGAGTGCGACGTTTACGCCATAGTTCGAGTTGCGGCTGACAGAACCCTGAAAATGAGGCATTTTGACGTTCAGGTGCTCGGGGGGGCTGTTCTTCACAGAGGGGCTATTGCGGAGATGAAAACTGGCGAAGGAAAAACATTGGTTGCCACCCTTCCAGCCTGTCTTAACTCTTTAACAGGAAAACCGGTCTATATCGTAACTGTTAACGATTACCTTGCTAAAAGAGACGCTGAGTGGATGGGCGAAATTTATAGGTACCTTGGCTTTTCCGTTGGGGTAATTTACTCAGGGGATCAGAGTTTCGAAGAAAAAAAGCGGGCTTATCAGTGTGACATCGTCTATGGCCAAAACAATGAATTTGCCTTTGACTATCTTCGTGACAATATGCGTTATTCGTTTGAAGATGTTTTTCAAAAACACCACTTTTTCGCGATAGTTGACGAGGTTGACTCGATCCTAATTGATGAAGCGCGTACTCCGCTTATCATATCGGGTCCTGCTGATGACCCTTCGGATAAGTACTTAACGGTAAACAAAATCATCCCCGATCTTGTTGAAAACGAAGATTATCAAATTGAACTTAAAAGCAAATTTCCTTATTTGACCGAGACGGGAGTGTCCAAGGTTGAAAAACTTTTAAATATTGACAATCTTTACGACCCAAAAAATATTGACCTTTTACATATTGTTCAAAACTGTTTAAAAGCTCACAAAACTTTACACAAAGATCAAGATTATGTTGTCAGAAATGGCAGGGTCGTCATAGTTGACGAATTCACAGGCCGTCTCATGGAGGGAAGACGCTGGTCAGGCGGTCTTCATCAGGCTGTTGAAGCAAAAGAAGGCGTTAAAATTCAGAAAGAAAATGTAACTCTTGCCTCCATAACTTTCCAGAACTATTTTCGGCTTTTTGAAAAATTGTCTGGCATGACGGGGACAGCTGACACGGAAGCGGAAGAGTTTAAAAAAATTTACAACCTAGATGTGGTGGTTATCCCGACTCACAAAAAAATGATACGTGTTGACGAAGAAGATCGAATTTTTGCCACGCGCGAAGAAAAGTACAGACAAGTCATTGAAGACATAAAAGATTGTTACACGCGGGGCCAACCGGTGCTTGTGGGGACAACTAGCATTGAACAAAGCGAAAAACTGAGCGCTCTTCTTCTTAAAGAGGGAATTCCTCACAATGTTTTAAACGCCAAGCATCACGCGCGAGAAGCTGAGATAGTCGCTCAGGCAGGACGTTACAAAGCGGTAACAATTAGCACGAATATGGCCGGGCGTGGAACAGACATCATACTTGGTGGCAACCCTGAGGCTTTGGCAAAAAAAGAAGTAGGTTATGTTAACTGGAACGATGAAAAGTTTTTAAAGGTTTATGAAAAATACAAAAAAATCTGCGAAGAGGAACGGGAAAAAGTGGTTGCTGCCGGCGGTCTTATGGTACTCGGAACTGAACGTCATGAAAGCCGGAGAATAGACGATCAGTTAAGAGGTCGCTCGGGGCGTCAGGGGGACCCGGGAAGAAGCAGGTTTTTTGTTTCGTTTGAAGACGATTTGCTTGTTCGTTTCATGCCTGAGCGACTCCCTTCTTACGCTCAAAAATTTAAAGGAGAAACTCATGCAGGTCAAATGGTAAGCTGGCTCACAAGAACCGCTCAAAAAAAAGTCGAAAACTACCACTTCGAAATCCGTAAACACCTTTTGGACTATGACAATGTTTACAACAATCAAAGAAAAATTGTTTACGACTTAAGAAGCAAAATTTTAAAAGGCGATCAAATCCAGGATATTTTAACGGATTTTGCTTTTGATTTAATTTTGGACGGTTTTGGCGCAGAACAAGACCCTAAGAGCCATGACCATAGCCCACAACTTGATTTGTCGTTTTTAGGCAACGAACTCTTGGATGAAGTTAAGTCTAAAATTGCCCAAGACGATCATGAAAACCTTCTTGAGCTTGTCAGACGGGCGGTTGAAGAGAGGTTAACAAGAATCAAGCTTGAGCTCGAGCAGTTAGATACTCTTTTAAAAAATCAGAATTCAAGGTTTTCCGCAAACACCAATGCGACTGATGTTTTAAGACTTTTAATGCTTGAAGAGCTTGACAAGCTTTGGATTAATCACCTTCAAAGAATGGACCAATTGAAAGAAGGTATAGGTTTTCGCGGTTATGCGTTTAAAAATCCGGTTTATGAATTTCAAAAAGAAGGGTTTCGCCTTTTTAAGGAATTTATGCACAGGTTGAAGTATGTGGCAGTGAGAAACTTTTTTACTATGAAAGTTTTAGACGAAAATTTGCTTGAAAATCTCAGGAAGGAGGAAGAAAAGCATAAAAAAATACTAAATCAGGCAAAACTCTCTTCAGCCAACAACCAGCAACAAAATTATGACATTCGCGCGCAACCTCCTGGAAAATCTAACAGATAAAAAAATTGGTTTATATGTTCACGTACCTTTTTGCCGAAGACATTGTCCGTATTGCGACTTTCCTGTTACCGTAAAATTTGAAGAAAATTATTTTGTCAGTCTCACATCCGAATTAAATCAACTTAAAAACCTCAACCTTGAAATTGAAACGATTTACTTTGGTGGTGGCACACCAAGTATGTATCCTGATTTTTTAAAAAACTTGCTTGAGCCACTGTTTGCTGGCTTCAATATTTCTCAGGATGTTGAATTAACAGTTGAGACTAATCCAGAAGACTTAAAAAATGGCAAATATCTTGATTTTTTAGCCCTTTATAAGCCCAGAGTTAGTTTAGGAATTCAAGCGTTAGACGACCGGGTTTTAAGGTTTTTAGGTCGAGCTCACAAGGTTGGTGATGTATTGACAGGTTTGGACAAACTTTGCTCTTTGGGCTTGACTAACATAAATGGGGATTTTATTTTTGGAGTTCCAACAAGGTTTAGACGGAAAATAGTAAACGAGCTGTTGCAGGCGCTTCATAACCTAAAACACGTGTCGGTTTATTTGTTAACAGTAGAGCCGGGGACATTTTTTTTTGAAAAGTCGTTAAAATCCAAGATAGACAAAAATGAATTCCTGGATATCTACGAATTACTAACCTCTTTGGGCTTTGAGTGGTATGAATTGTCCAATTTTGCGAAACCAAATTATATGTCTAAACACAATATAAAATATTGGAGACACGATAATGTTCTTGGAATAGGTCTTGGGGCTGTGAGTTTTTTAAGAACCTCGAAAGGGCTTTTTAGGCTTTTTAACACAAAAAGCATGAGTTTTTATAACTCTAGTCAAAACAAAGTATGTTATTTTGAAGAACTGAAACCGGAAGATCTTTGTGAGGAGGAAATAATTTTTGGACTCAGAACAATTAAAGGTTTAAGTTTGCCAAAAGAACTTTTAACCAGCGCAAAAATCATCGGGTTTGTCGAAAACGGTTTCCTTGAACAAAATGGCACAAAATTTAGGGTCTCGCCAAAAGGGTTTCCGTATGCTGATTATATTATAAGTGTGATCTTGGATGAATTAAAAAGTTTAAGAAAACCCAAAAACGCAGATAAGGATTTATCAAATAAACGGGTTATCCTCAGTCAAACATGGAGTGTTAGCAGTATTCCCTAGGTGCCTGAGTTTTACAAGTAAAGTTTAAAAGTACACTGCCACATAATTAGTCAAATTGCGCGTACACCTAAAGGACGTTTTTTAAGAAGTACCTATCGTTACTCTAAAAATTTTGGGTGTTTGAGTTATAAAAACCAACGTCTGTTTAAAATGAAAGATGGCTTGATAGCAGTTTTTCGTAAGCTCATTATTTCTTTAATAAAAGTTCTATTTCTGCTTCGTAACCTTTTATGACATTGAAAAGATAAGGATTTCGTTGATACCTGTCGATGTCTTGAA
>JANWWW010000019.1 GCA_025055295.1 Deltaproteobacteria bacterium
CCGGGAAATTAACATCGTTTTTAATCGGGGTTGCCTGAGAGGCAAAGCTTTGCCAAGAGCTGACATCGCTTTGGTAAATTGCTTTTAAATCCTCTCGAAGATTGGTGAGAAAATCTTGTTGTTTTTCAGAACTTTTAAAATATTCTTCTGGAATTTGAACGAACCACGGGGAGGCATTCGAGTATGTTTTTGAAACTTTAAAAGCAAGACCCTTATCCGTTTGAACAAGTTCTACCGTAAATGCAGCCTTAGAAGGAATGTCTCCGACATTGAAGTTTAATTCACGTTTGTTTGGACAAAATTCGGCTGAGTTAGATATACCAATTGGTTCTATCTCAAAACCATTTATTCTAAATTCTTCTCTAATTGGTCCGAGACCATTAAACCTAATCACTTTGGGATCGAATAAAGTTGGTGGGAGAGTGAAGGAGCTGGTTATTCTATCTCTGGTTCGAAAAAAACGAAGCTCATCTATATGGCTCTTTGCATCTAAAGGGGAATGTTGCTGTACAGTTGGGATATTCTTATGTTCTGTGTGCAGCATAAACTATTTTAGATAAATTTGACCTTGGGAATCCGCATCTATTTAATTTATCTGAAAATAACTTTAATTGTTTCATATTTTTTTAAATCAGGCGTACAGTGTTTAGTCTGTTTGAGTAATAATTCGTGACAAGAGGAAAAATTTTACAGAGATGCCAATAGCATTACGATACCCCTAGGGCTTCAAGGATTGCTTTTTCATGCTCCTCAGAAGTTTTTCTGCTTTCGCGAAGAGCGTTTTTAAATCCATCAATAATCAGTCCTCTAATCTTTGTATATTGTAACTCATCGCAACCGAAAGTATTGTTAAAAAACTTAAATAAATAACAAGCTACATACGCTGTCTCGGCTGGCGGGAGTATGTCAAATTTAAATAAACGGGCAATAATGCGTTGCCACTCGTACTCAATCCTGCGATCTGAACCTGACAAAATGAAATGTCTGCGCCATTCAATCTTCCAAACTCTTTCAATTTCAGTTTGCAAGGAGGCTAACAAACTTTTAAACCTGTCGATTTTGACTTGGTAAACAACGCTGCCATCGGGTGTTTTAATGCCAACATATGGGAAACACTCGTTTAGCTTCATGAAAAACCACGTCCACCATAGTTGAGTTAATGCTTTAGATAAAAAAGTGTCAGGTAAATTAAAATCCTTCAAAGTTATGACAAACTCCTCAATAAAACTTGCATCAACGGCGAAGTGACGCTCTAAATTTGTATAGACTGTGAATGACTCCAGAAACCTTTCAAACCTGTTTTCTTTATCACATGTGAATACCATCAAGAAAAATTCCGGGGAGATCCTGGTGATACTTCTGGCGACTTTCTTTAAAGCTAGAAGGTCTTCACGATCTCCTTGGAGATAAGTTAAGAATAAACTTGGCAACCTCTCTTGTAATAAATGAAACTTCGAGTAACACCAAAAAAATTCAGAGAGCCTAAAAACTCGTGTTTCCGACGCTAATTCAATATACTGTCCAAATTTCAAAAGCGCGCCTCTATCCTTCATTGTGGGTCTTAACAACATCGGTGATAAAATCGAGTGGCCTATGCCGTACAATTTATTTTTGATATCAGAGTTATACCTTAATTCAAGTATCTCGGCTTTTGATAGATTTTTGGCAAATTCGACAAATCTTTTTAGATCTTCCAGCTTTGAGGTAGATTCCAAAATTGAAATGGCTCGCTGGATAAGTGTACTGGTTGTAGGTTGGGTTTCGGGATTATTGCTCGAGTTACAGGAAGCTATCCTAACCGGTTTAACACATTCAGACAGCAATATCTCCCTTGCTTTGTTTAATAAAATCATACCTAATTCAATGTCGCCTTCTACGGCCTCAATGTATTCTTCAAAGCAAGCTAAATCCCTTATACGATCCGGATGGAAAAGTTTCACAAGCTGTCTAAATTTGCTATTTACTTTATCAGTTGTTAAAGGCGACGTTCTTTCAATATTGAAAAGGTGCATTGCTTCTAAGGCTGTAAGGCTTAGCAAAATTTGATCTCTTCGGCAAAGATCACTTCGGTTGAGTTTTGCCTTCAAGCCCTGTATTATATAAATGACCCGCATTACATCGTTTCTTGAGAGTTCGTTCACATTTTGTGACACGGGACTATTTTCTTGAAAAATCACTTTTTTGCTTTCTTCATCTTACCAGTGGTTAAACTCTTAGTCAAAAGGCTAGACGCTTAAACTTTTAATAAGCAAAGATCAATTTCAAATTAAAAATAGCAACCATTGGATAACCTAGATTTCATGGTTTAACAGGTTGAAGGTCTAAAAAGTTACACATTTTTCAGATGGTTAGTATAAAAAACAGTTATGCAATCAACCGTTTGTCCAGTTATACAATACCTCAAATAACTATGCCATTTACATTACTTTCTCTGCAAAAATAGTTCGGCTTGCTAAAAACCAATGCCGCCTCGCAGCAAGAAGTATAAATATGTCATGTTAGCATTTTTTATTTGGTTATTGTCAGAGCAAAACATGGGACTTCGAAAAAAGATTAGTTCACCTTGAAAATTTCATAGATTATTATCGACTTCAACAATCTGTTTAAACATAGTCTTTTTCGCGAGGCAATTTCAGGGGCATAACTTTTGAGAAAGTTTATTTTTAAAAATTGCAATTATTCAATTAATTAGCTGAGCGATTTCGTGCATGGCATAAAATCAGAACTTTCTGACAATTCAATTAAGTTACAGTTACGCTTTTAATCTACTCCTTTTTGTGAAATTTTTTTACTCACGCGGTGATTTTAATCTGATCCGCTTTTTAAATTCAGCATTTTTTACTTTGTGCTGGCAGAAATTGAAGGCACCTTTTGCAAAAATTATATTAACCTGGAAACCAGGTAATAAAATTTTTTTGCCGTAAATATAATTTTTTATTTAGATTAGTGCTAAATTAAGAGTAAATAATTCTGTTTCTAAGTCTGCTTAATTATCTCCCTGAGACTTAATGAAGACCTTTTGGGACAGGGGAATTTTAAAATCGCTAAAACAAGCGTCGCAGCGCCTAAAGATTTTCCCTGCAAGAACTGGTAATTTATACGTTAGTGAGCACTAGTTAACACTTTGTCAACTTACGGAATAACATCATCTGGGGGAGATTATGTCAAGATACGAACCGATCCGCGAAAAACAGATTGATTGGACTTTATTTGTTGCTTCACCGTATGCTGCTTTTCTGCAGACAGTGATTGATCCGATATCGGGAACGGTGGATCAACAAAAACTGAATGAGCTTTCTTATGCGCTAGTTCGAGACAGCCTGAGATCAGACACTTTTAGTTTTCCTAGAAAAGTGCTTGTAGGTATTCTCGGTGAAATTAATGAAAAAATTAAACAGAAGAGTTCCGACGATGCAAGTCAAAATTGTTTAGACGTTCGTGTTGCAAAGCAAGTTCTTTTAGGTTTGATGGCTATTGACCCCAGAGCTTTGTTCTCCTTTTGTTACGTTAGTAATCTCGATCATGCCGCTACTGAAATTCTTTGTCACTGTTCAGAAGCGCATCAACTTGAAATTTTCAAACAATCAGGAATGAAGGGCTTTTTGATCCGCCATGGTTTAGAATTAGCCAAAAGAAAGGAGATTGGCAGGCAAATGAAGTTGTTAGTCTGTAGAGAGATCAGGGATTGTTTGCCAAGAGTGAATAACCCCGGGGAAAGAGAAGGACTATCAAAAACGTTAGAGCAAATCATTGACATCATTGCGACCTCGGAGGAGGACAGAGATTTTCTTCGCAGACTATATAAGCCCAGAGACTGGGCTTAAGTTGAGGTGAACAAGCTAAGAATTTTGTCCACTACATGAAACCTCAAAAAGAGGTGCGCTCTAAAATCCTTGCTTTTGTCTTTAATCAAAATTCATCTTTTTTGAGAACCAAAAATATCGATAAGTGTTCAACTGGAAAAATTCTCAATCTCTCAACACCTAGGTGCAAAATTGAATTTTTGATGAGCGGCGGTGATTTACGGGCTTCTTAAAAATACTGATTTCCCAAAATTTGTGTTACAAGGGGCTCTGTCAAATATCGAAAATTTTTTAATGCGAGTTTTAGGAGACAAACTTTTTGATGTATCCATTTATATCTTCTATCAAAGTGGCTACACACTAATCAGCTCAAAGAAAAAAGATTGGCTTTTAGCGCCTTGGTTTGAGACCAGCTTTTACAGGAAGTCCACAATTCTTTTTCAAGGGCTTTTAATCAATAGAGCAGTGTTAATGCTTTTGTTTCACTACGTTTGTCTTACGAGGACACAAATGTCCAGCTTTTTCAAATGATTCAACTAATTTTTTATACACAAAACACTCCAAGTAGCTTTGGTAGCGGGAGGATTACCTGTTTTTGTGTGCTTTAAAATTACAGCCCGAGTAAAATGCGAGAATTTAAAAGCAGCTCCCTTTGACGTCGTCGGACCCGTGAAAACAATTTGACTCTTGGTGTCAGGACCTTCAGGATCAAGAGGGTTGTCTGGAAATTCCGGCGCGATTAGTTCGAAACTTCTTGAGTTTCCCTGACCTGCCGCGTTCTGCAAATTTAGGGCGATGTAAACGATCTTACAGAAAGGTCCGGCACCTAAAATGTAAGCCACGTTGGCCAATTCATGGGCAGAGGAGAGGTTTTATTAAATAAAAATAATAATTGTCAGGTTCCATATGCTTTTCAAAAACCTCGACAAAAAAATTTGGTATACGGCACTTCTTTGTACCACAAAAATTAAACATTCGATTTCGTAAAAAAAGTTAGATCGTATCGTTTTACGGAGGCGTTAAATATTTTGAAACTTGGTTGGCACTTGCGTTCCTAACAGGGCTCTGTTTATTTCCTGAGGCCCGAGATAAAGGTTTTGAGTAAAACAGCTAGTATTACAGAACCGCTTGAAAAACACAAGCCCTCTGGATCTTTCGATAGCCTGTTAATAATTCTTTTTAATCACATAGCTACCAGAACAAAGCTTTAGTCACAAACTAAAAGCAAATCATTTAAGCTTTTTGGTATTAATCACAATAGTTTACCCAAATTGTTTCACGGAAACAAAATATTAAGTGGAGTTGATTAATCTATGAGATCAACAACAGTCAAAAAAAAATTATTTATTGATGTTTACCCTCGCTAACAAATCAATCTTGATACAAAGCTTATTCAGCTAAATTATTGCAGCGCTAATTTATACAAGCTAGTGTCTCTCATGGAGAAAGATGTTTTACTCATGTTCAGATGAAAAAATTCTAATCAAAGCAAGCCTCCGCTATATCACTTCAACACTTGCTCAAAATTCAACAAGTTGATCATGTTAATATAACCTTGCATGTCGAAAACTCTTCTATTTTGAAAGTGTCAGTTCATATCCTGTACTGGTTCAGATTGTCGGACGGATCTGCTGCCTGTTTTGTTTGATTAGTTTTTATCAGCACCATAGGTTAGTGCCGACAGGCAAATTAGAATTATTAGCCCTTTCAAGTTTTCTTCTTCAAGACTCTCATAAAAATAATAGTTAGCTAACCGACTATTCTGACCCATCAAAGAATATACGGATTAAAAAAACCTAAAACATTTGAAAAAAAATTATTATCGATGCCGTAATAACAAAAAGACTAGGATTTTTTAGTGGCTTAGGACCGGCCCTCTTGCTTGAGGTTGCGCAATCAAATTCATAATAATGTGTTCTAACTTTAATTTTTCGTGTTTGGTGATGACCACCGGAGAAACCATTAATGCGATTGAGAACCTCAATAAATTCGAAAATTGGCAAAGAATAAGTATTTGATTGTACGCTTAGCTTCTGTATAAGACGCTTGAAAAACATTAAATTCTGCAACGTGAAAGTTTAAATTCGCAAATTCTAAAACAATTGATGTTCGTTAAAATTTCCTCATCTGAGTGAGTTTACCGAGTATCCCCTGCGGGCCTAGTTTCAACACTTGTGGAAGCATTTGCTTAAGCTGGGTAAATTGTTTTAAAACTAACCTAACTTCCTCGAATGGAACTCCCGAGCCTTTGGCTATCCTTTTAATGCGAGATTCGTTTAGAATTTTTTCGTTAATTCTCTCCTCAGGTGTCATGGATTGAATAATAGCTTTTATAGCCTTTAGCTTCTTCGTAACATCTTCATCGCGCACCATTGAGGAAAGTGACCCAAGCCCAGGAATAAGCCCCAGAAATTTTGAAAACGACCCTAGCCGCGACACATTCTCTAATTGCTCGAGAAAATCCAAAAAGGTAAACTCGCCTTTTTTGATTTTTTCGAACTGAGCCGAGGCTTTCTTTTGGTCAACAACCTCTTCTGTCTTTTCAAACAATGTTTCCAGGTCGCCTTGACCTAAAATCCTTGATGCCATCCTCGAAGGAATAAAAGGCTCTAGGTCGTCTATTTTTTCCCCAACACCAAGAAAAATAACCGGAGCCCCAGTTAGCCATCTTATCGACAAAACGCTACCACCCTTTGTATCGCTGTCAAATTTCGTAAATATTGTGCCATCTATACCAATTTGTTCCTTGAAGCTTTGAGCAAGAGAGACCGCAGATTGTCCAATCATACTGTCGACGACTAAAATAGTAAAACAACCATTGAGAGCTTCTTTTAATATTCTCAACTCTCTCATTAATTCTTCGTTCAACTCCGTTCTGCCCTGTGTGTCAATTATGAGGAGCTCGCTTCCATTCAGTTCCGCAAATCGCACCGCATTTTTTGTTTTTTCAACCGGTGTTGTTCCCTCCGGGTTAAAAAATCTAACCTTTGCATTTATGCAAAGCTCTGCTAGTTGTTCAATCGCTCCCGGCCTGTACATATCGACCGTTGTAACAACGCAATCTTTTTTAAACTTTTTCTTCATTGTGTGCGCATACTTGGCCACAGTGGTCGTTTTCCCAGACCCCTGTAACCCCACGAACAAAACAACCTGGGGAGGTTTACCTTTCGGATAAAAGACGGGTTCCACGCCCCCTAAAATATCCCTAATTGTGACAAAAGTGATCTTCAGAAGCTCGTTTTCCGGGTTGATTTTGGCCGAAATTTTCGCTGCCCTACCCTTTTCCAATATTTTGTTCGCAACGTGATTTGCGACTTCGATGGAACAATCGGCATCCAGCAAAGCGGTTTTTATGTTTTGCGCAAAATTTGCAAGTGTTTCGTTGGATATGACACCTCTTGAAAAGGCTTTCTTGAAACTCTCGACGATGTTTTTTGTGAGGTTCAAAAACATTAAAGACATTTTATGAAAAAATTTTTTCAAAAACTAAATTTTTGACTCGATACTCCGAATTATTTTATATAAGTATGAGATTGGCGGAGAGCAGTCCCATTCAAAGTAGCGGACAAACAAATTTTCTGCCAGGTTTTGGAAAAAATCTTCCTGTGCCGCCAAACGACGAAAAAATACAAACGAGCGATTTCATTTCTCCCTCACTGACTTATTCTGAAAACGCGGAAAGATTGAAAAAAATAAATGCTGAGGTTTCAAGGTTGAATATTCTTGAGCAAATGGCATCCTCGGTAGTTGAGAAAACGGATGCCATAGGCAAGCTTCACGAAATGGCGTCCAACTTAAAAAACAAAGTCTTTCTTGAGTCTCTAGCCCGAGAAGCCCGGGAACTCTCCATTTCAGCGCTTGAAAAAGCTGAAAATGTTCTATCGGAAGCTGAGTACGCAAGCCTTTTAAAACCAAAAGAAGTGGGAGCGATAAAAGAAACTCTTGAAAGACTTATTACAGTAGACACAATGAAGGATTTGCCACGGCAAATAGAAGAAACGTGGAAAGCTGTCCTGAGTCTTAGGGAAAAAATGCTTGAGATCGCAGAAAGTATACGGGACGGAAAAAGATTGAAATTAGACGAACTGGAAGATGGAAAGGTTGCAAATGTGAAGTTATCCGCAACGAGTGATAAGTTTGTGGTCATTCATCAAATAAGCGGCTTACAGTCCATTTCAACTGGTTGAGGCAAATCCAATATTTTTAAAACTGTTGGCGCTACAGACGCCAAAAGTCCATTTGCCTCAGAGGGGATCACATCTCCCTGAGGATTAATAATCAAGCAAAAAACGTCGTTCTTTGTGTGGGAAGTGTGACATTGACCAGTTTTTTCATCCCACATACACTCGCAATTCCCATGGTCGGAGGTAATTATGAGCCAGTACCCCCTTTTTGTGGCTTCCGCATAAAGATTGGCAGCGCATTTGTCAACTGCTTCACATGCTTTGATCGCCGCATGCATCGATCCTGTGTGCCCCACCATGTCACAGTTTGCAAAGTTGGCGACAATTAGGCTGTAATCATTTCCTAGTTCTTTGATTAACACGTTGGTTACCTCGTTTACCGACATCTCAGGTTTCAAATCGTAAGTTGGAACGTCTCTCGGCGACGGTACAAGTATCCGGTCTTCCTTGGGGAATGGTGTTTCTCTTCCGCCGCTAAAGAAATAAGTTACATGGGGGTATTTTTCAGTCTCTGCAACCCGCAGTTGTCTGAGGCCTTTTAAAGCCAACGTTTCGCCCAAAGTGTTTTTTATGGGACTAAATTTGAATAGTGGTTTTATTGAAGTGAAAGACTTATCGTATTCCGTTAAACTAAAAGCTTTAGGGAAGATTTTCTCGCGAGGCAAAACTTCATTCGAGGTTTCACACAAGGCCGTAGCAAGTTGTCTCATTCGGTCTTCGCGAAAATTTAAAAAAACGACAACCGGATTTTGTTGAAAAATTAGTCCTTGGAAATTTCCAATAACATAAGGGTCGAAGAACTCGTCAGATTTATCGGTTCTTGAGTAAAAATCCTCAACCGCTTGTTCAATTACCTCAACATACCTGCCTTTCCCATAAACAATCAGTTCATAGGCTGTTTTTGTTCTATCCCATCTTTTATCTCTATCCATAGCATAGTACCTGCCTATTACCGAAACCGGCGATAAAGCTTCCAAGTTTAAGGTAGACCAATCGTCTAAAAAATACCTTGGCGGAGTATCTCTTCCATCAGTTACTACATGCAAAAAACCTTTGAGTGAGTTTTTCTGTAGAAATTCATCGAACTTTTTCAGGTGGCGGACATGGGAGTGAACACCTCCGCTGCTTACCAAGGTAATTACGTTAATTTCGGAATTTTTTGAGCATGATTTAAATTCTTCATTTTCAAAAAGAGAGAGATTTTCTATTTGCTCATCAATCAATATCTGTTGTTGTTTGACTATCCTCCCCGCCCCCAAATTCATGTGCCCTACTTCGGAGTTGCCAGTTTGGTTATCTGGTAAGCCTACCCATCTGCCATAAGTTTTTAGTCTCGAGTGTAAGTTGAGTTTTAAGAGCTTTTTAAGAAAATGAGTATCGGCATTTTCAAAGGCATTCCACTCACTCTTCTCCCCAAGGGCAAGCCCGTCAATTATTAACAAAACGCATTTTTTCACGATAATAGAATTTTAGGTCAAAGGTGTTTTCAGGTGTAGAAAAATTTACGTTTTGTTGTGTTTGTGGAAAGAAAAGTGGTGCGTTTGTTTGTAGAACTTGTGAGATTGAACCTTTCCCTCTTTGGTTTAAGTGCCCGCAGTGTGGTAGCTTGGGACAGTTGCCATGCTTTATATGCGAACTTCAGCCATTGAAAATGGGCAGAATAATGTGGTTTTCAACTTATCCCGAAGGCATTCACTTGGTAAAAAAATTAAAATTTGAAAATAAGTTTGTATTGGGAAGTTACATCGCAAAACACATTCTAAATGTTTACGAGGAAACGCTCAGACAACGGGTTTATGATACCGTGGTTTTAGCGCCAGTTTCCAAGACGGGTTTTTTTGCTCGCGGTGTAAACCACCTTTGTTTAATCGCAGCCCCGATCGCCAAGGCTTTAAATGCAAAACTAGTCGATCCTTTTGTCAAACGGAATGACGGAAAACGCGAAACAATCCTCCTCAAAAAACAAATTTCGGGTTTGAGAATACTCTTCATTGACGATGTTTTAACCACAGGTTTGACCCTCAAATTGTGTTTAAGGCTTATGCCGAGGAGCGTGAAGTTTGTCGATGCACTATTTTTTTTGGTATCGTATCCTCACATTCTAGCTAGACCTCTCTTTAGAACAATATTGAACCGGGCTTGGGTCCTAAGAGGGGCTATTTAAAAATTAACTAGTGATATAAGATTTTAAGCAGGTAAACACTATAGTATGAAAATTGTAGATGAAATTATCGAATTGTTGCGAAAGCTTCGTGATCCTGTTGCAGGCTGTCCGTGGGATATCAGGCAAACCCATTACTCGCTGGCTCCGCTAATGGTTGAAGAGGCATGGGAAGTGGTTGATGCGATTATTGAGAACGGGAATTTGGAGGAAGAGTTAGGAGATATCTTTTTGAATGTGCTTTTTCACTGTCAGATAGCCAGTGAAAACAAGAAGTTTGATTTTGAAGGTGTTTGCAAAAAGCTAAAGGACAAAATCATAAAAAAGCATCCTCACGTGTTTGCGAGGGAAACTCGTACCGACATTTCAGAGCAGGATGTTTTGGAATTGTGGGAACAGGAAAAGAAAACATCTATTGAAGTGTCGAGAATATTTCCTTCAAACTTGAGGGCCAGAATTGCTTCTGACAAGGCAAGCAGGCATGGGATTTGTTTTCATGACGAAGAAGAGATTTGGAATAAAATAGAGGAGGAACTCCAGGAGGTAAAAAATGCCTCGTCTCTGGATGAATTCAGATCTGAGGTTGGGGATCTTCTTTTTTGTATAGCAGAGCTGTGTCGTATGAAGGGAGTAGATCCTGAGGTTGCCCTTAATTTTTCGGTCGACAAATTTCTAGAACGTCTGAATCGGTTGCTTGATGGAATGCGTTGCGAGAAAAATTTTCCCATAAATTCAAAGGAAGCATGGGACAAAGTGAAGAACGATACTTAGTTCGAAAAAGCAACAACTTCGTTTTTTCGGCAGTAGTTGGCCCTTTTTTAGATATCGCTTTGCGAAAACTTAAAAGGAAACTTAACTGGGACGTTTTTTTACGGAAATATTTTCCGGAAAAGAACGCTTTAAAGAGATACTACTATTTCGATTATCACAAAGAAGATTATCGCGGAATCTCATATATCAACAAGCTAGAATCTTTTGGTTTTGAATTGATATCCAAGAGGCTGCCTCCGCGCAGCCAAGAAATCGTGAAGGAGTTAATCGCGGTGGAAATCGGCACTGACGTAGGATTTTTTTGCGCTTCAAAAGAAATTGCAAAGCTCAAAGTGGTTTGTCCATTTAGGGAATTAAAATATCCACTTAAACTGGCAAGAGATCTCGGCCTAAAAGTCGTACTTGTTGACTTCAGCGAACTACCCCCCGACCTTGTATCTCTTTCAAGTGAGTTGATTATAATTCCTGAAAGTGACAGTATATTTATCTAGTGAAGAAAAACAGAATTAAGGAGCCCACACCGGTTGTTATTCCGTATTCCGCTCAGGCTGAAAAGGCCGTACTAGGGGCTATATTTATAGAACCAAATTTTGTGGACTATGCCGTTGAAAGCCTTAAACCTGATGATTTCTATGATCCTAAAAATCAGGCTATTTTCAACGGAATACTGGAACTTGTTCGCAAACGGCAGGCGGTAGACGCTGTGAGTGTTGCGGAAGCGGCCAAAAAATTTGAGCCCGAAAAAAATTTCCAGCCAGAAGAGTACTTGCAGGAACTGATAGAGGCAGTGCCTTTGATAGGTTATCCGCTAGCTCACATCAAGTTGCTTAAAGATCTTAGCCTAAAAAGAGAACTTATAAAACTTGCGGCTGACGTGTCCAATAAAGCGCTGGCCCCGGATACAGAGGTTGATGAATTGTTATCTTTTTGTGATCAAAAGTTTTCGAAAATAATGAATCAGAAGGATTTTCACCCTTATGCTGATTTGGCAACCACTTTGTCGGACACCATCGACTTGATAGGTCGAAGTTTAACCAATCAAACGGGGGTACATAACATGCTTTGGTTTTGCACTAAGTTCAAGGACTTAAACAAGCTGATAGGCGGGCTTTCCCGGGGAGATTTAATTATCATTGCTGCGAGACCGGGAATGGGTAAAACTGCATTCGTTCTAAATTTGGCTTGTGACTTATGTTTTAGGCAGGATGTCCCTGTCGGTTTTTTTAGCCTTGAAATGTCAAAAGAACAAATCGGGATACGCATTCTTTCTTTACGCACGGGAATAGATAGCAATGCTATTAAAACTGGGACTTTGTCGAAAGATGATTACGCTGACCTTGCTGAAGAAGCGGAAAAACTTGCTTCGAAACCGTTTTTTATCGATGATACGGCAGGAATAACTTTGACCGACCTTCGCGTAAAAGCACGTCGTCTTGTCAGGGAACAAAAGATCGGGGTCATTTTTATCGACTACCTTCAATTGATCAGGAATTTATCTAGTCATATTCATACTAGAGAGCAGGAGATATCTGAAATTTCCAGAAGTTTAAAAGCTCTGGCAAAAGATTTGAATATTCCAGTGGTTGCTGTCAGCCAGCTTAACAGAGCTGTCGAAGGCAGGGAGAATAAAAGACCGGTGTTATCAGACTTGCGTGAGTCAGGGGCAATCGAGCAGGATGCTGATATAATAATGTTTTTGTTCAGGGAAGATTTTTATAAAAATAACCAACAAGAGGATAGCAGCTCAGTCGCCGAAATCATTGTTGCCAAGCATAGAAACGGTCCAACTGGTACCGTCAAGCTTGCTTTTCTTAAAGAAACAATGATGTTTGAAAACTATTTAGCGGAGCCTGCCATACCACATTCCTTTGCCTGACAAAACTATGCCTAGGGAAAGCGAACTCAGTTTAGTTAAAACACTGAAAGCTATGTCGGAAGTTGAGAGTGCTGACTTTAATCTTTTACTAGACAGCTTAAAAAAAATTGACGCAGAGATTGCCGACAACCTTGACCTTGGTCTTTTGGGACTTTCTTATTTTTTCGCGAAGCTTCAAATGAACAATATCTCTATTTCCCTGTTGAGCTTTTGTTCTGATGAAATAGTGGAGAGTTTACCTAGCCTTAAAAAACTGCTGGTAGACCTTGGTCTTGAAGCGCATCGATCAAGAGAGGATAATAAGAAGCGCCGCGAATTCGTGTTGGACGTCGAATGAGAAAGAGAAACTCTGGATCAGCCTCGAGCAGAGAAGAAAAATACACAATAGACATGTCAGAAGTTCAGTTTATTATAAATCTTTTGAAAGACACCGATGTAAGCCATCTTAAATTAACTAGAGGCGACCAGACACTTGAAATTACTAGAGGAGTATATTCCAAGACAGTCTTTCAATCCAGCACTGAGTATCCCGAAAACGTTCAGCCTCGGCCGCTAAAAGTCTACGATTTCAGGGATAAAATTGAAGCGGACCTAAGCCGAAGTGAGCAGGCCGCTAAACAGGATGACAATATCGTCGAAGTCAAGTCACCCATGGTTGGAATTTTTTATAGGCGCCCAAGCCCTGACGAAGATCCTTTCGTTGAAATCGGGACCATAGTAAATGAAGGGGATACTTTGGCGATTATTGAAGCAATGAAGGTTATGAATCAGGTAAAGTCTCCTGTTTCCGGTATAATAGAAGAAATAACAGCCGAAAACGGAAACATGGTAGAATATGGAGAAGTTCTATTTAAGATAAGGAAAACCTGACGACGCGTGAGCGGTTTTTTTAAAAAAATTTTAATCGCCAACCGAGGGGAAATTGCAGTCCGAATTATTCGAGCTTGCAAGGAGCTTGGGATTAAGACTGTCGCCGTTTATTCGACGGCCGACTCTGATAGCTTGCATATAAAGCTGGCCGATGAAAGCGTTTGCATAGGGGGACCATTCCCGCGCGAAAGCTATTTAAATGTAATGGCCATAATAAGCGCGGCAAAATTGACAGGTTGTGACGCTCTTCATCCAGGTTATGGCTTTCTGTCGGAGAAACAAGTCCTACCTGAACTGTGTCAAGAATTGGGAATAACTTTTATAGGTCCAAGAAGCGATGTCATCAAAGAGTTAGGAGATAAGGACAAAGCCAAGCAACTTGCTAAAAAGACGGGTATACCAACAGTTCCGGGTGCAGAGAGCGGTGTTGAAAACGTTGAGGAGGCTTACGATATCGCATGTAGCATCGGATTCCCGGTTTTAATAAAGGCAGTCGCTGGCGGAGGAGGTAGAGGAATGCGTATTGTCTATGAGAAATCGGAGTTCAAAGAGCAATTTTCTAACGCTCAACAAGAAGTTTTGTCAGCCTTTGGAGATCCAAATGTTCTCGTGGAAAAATATATACCTAGAGCAAAGCATATCGAAGTTCAGATCCTTGGTGACTTGCATGGAAATTATGTTCACTTTGGTTTGCGGGAATGCTCAGTTCAGAGAAGATTCCAAAAAATCATTGAGGAGGCTCTTCCGCATTTAGTTAGCAGAGAAATTCAGGAGACAGTTGCGCGAGATGCTTTAAAGCTTGTCAGAAGCTTAGGATATCACTGCTTAGGTACCGTGGAATTTATTTATGACTGTGACGACCAAAAACACTATTTTTTAGAAGTGAATACGAGGATACAGGTTGAACATCCCATAACAGAAGAAATAACGGGACGGGATTTGGTTAAACTTCAAATTATGGCGGGGGCGGGTGCAAAGTTACCGTTGTCTCAGAAAGACATTACGTTTAATGGGCATGCTATCGAGTTGAGGGTCAATGCTGAAGATTCTGTCAATCTCCTTCCGCAATCTGGGAAAGTTCATTTTTACCACCAACCATCAGGTTTCGGGGTTCGCGTAGACTCATGCCTATTTTCAGGGGCTTTTGTCTCCCCATATTACGATTCACTTTTAGGAAAAATCATCTTATGGGCTGAGGATCGCGATCAATGTTTGAAAAAAGCCTTATGGGCTCTTAATGAAATGGCAGTTGTCGGAGTTGAGACAAATCAGAAGTTTATTGAAAAAATCCTCTGTAACGAAGAATTTGTCAGAGGAACTTATACTACCACTTTGGTTGACAATCTGCTTTCGGGGATTGAATCATGAGAATGGCTCTCTTTTTTTTCATTTTTAATCTGTTTTGCGATGTGGTTTTGATCGAGGATGTTTTTAAAGTTCAACTGCCGGACATTCCGCTACGCTTGTTTGCTCCAAAAAATGTGATCGCAAAGCTTAACGGCAGAGAATTGAGCTTGACAAGGACTGGAGAAAAAGGCGCCTTTGGCAGAGTCGTGATAATAGGATCCAATTGGGCTAAAGAAATTCCCTTTTTGGTTTTGGACAAAGCTTCTTTGAAAGTTGAAAAAAATCTTATTAGTTTTGGGATTTTCAACAGGTTGGTCAAAGAGCAGGTCGTAAAAGCACGCGCTCTGGGTGACATTAAAGTGTGGCACTCTGAGAATATTGAGGCGCGAGTGGAAAAAACTGGCAAAAATTCATTCGCGCTATATGTATACCCGAAAGTGAATAAATTAATAGATGGAGAAGTACTGCGCGAAGAAATAATCATAACTAATACCGGAAATAAAGCCAAAATTGATGTTGTGGGCATTTTTGTTTCTTAACTTGGCTTTAGAATGCTTTGGAGAAAACGTTCTTTATGTGGAAGGAGTGCCTTTTGAGGTCCTAAGAATAGCAAAACGAGATGACGCGGTTTTGCTGGAATTTCCTGACAAAGCTATTTTTACTTTCGAACAAGATATTGAAAAAACGCTACTGGAATATTATTTTGACGATGCGAAACCGCTTGACCTTGACAAAACCGCCCAGGTCACAAGTGCTTTGGCAAACGCTAAACGACTCGACCTTTTAAGCATTCCTCTTAAAAGAGTATGCAAAATAAGTCCTGAAAGAAAGTTTGATGTTCTTTTAACAATAAAAGATGTTTCGGGTGAATTGATAAAGCAGGCTAACTTTCTTCCGAGTAAGGATCCGGATCCAGACTGTATTGTGTTTTTTATTTTGGAAGGGATGAAGTTGGACTCTTTATCTTTATCTGATCCCGCTTTATTTTTTTCAAAGCTGGAAGCTACACTCTCAAGCATTATCAAGAAAAAAGACCTGAGACTCATTCACAGCTTTCTGCGAACTCTGTCAATGATTATGGATCGATATCCTTTTGATGGAACGCAACATCCGGAACTTAAGTTGGCGAAAACGCTTTCTTTCTTTATTTTGCCGAAATTCGCAAGTTTAGACGCAAATGAGGAAAATATTTTTGCAGCAGGTCTTGAAAAATATTCTGTTTTGTTGGAGGAGTTTGCAAAGAATGGTCTGTTAAATTGTGGTGCGTTTTTAACCTTTGTAACAGCAAGTCCGCTTGGGTTGGAGGAAAAATTTGTAAATGTTTACAATAACTGTGTAGCTTCTCTTTTCAATTTCACCAATTTTTCGAGAGACAAAATTGCGGTTAGAACATTCTGCTCGAGAAAATCCTCAGATTGTGTCAGAGAAATACAAAGGTTGGTCAACTCGCATGAATTTTATGAGATAAGCAGAAATGTAGAGTTTGTTTTTGAGTTAGGCCAAAAATTAGATGATCAAGTTTGGAGAAAAATAAAAAAGAATATTTTGTACAACCTGCACACAAAAAATGACAAAGTAACGCTAAAACTAATTGAAACAAAATATCGGGAGAAGTTGTCGGCTTTTGAAATTTTTTCTTTTTTCGTTCGGCAAAACATAGTCAAAGCCTCGATCTTGACGTTATTTTTCCTTGGAATTTTTGCGTATTTTATCTTCAAGATAAAAAAGAGCAGTGTTTTAGAGCATAACAAAGATGAAATAAACAGGGCATCTTTTGTCAAATACTCAAGGACTAAAACAGGCTATGATCCTGAATACGAAAAATTCAAAAATCTTTTAGAACGGTTTGGTCTTACGGAAAATGCAACGCTTAAAGAAATCAAGGAAGCTTATTTCGCATTGTCAAAAAAATACCATCCGGATCACTATAGTGGAGACAGTTCTAAATTTATCGAGATCAAGGAAAACTATGAAGCGCTGATGGAGCTTTACACAAAGATAAAAGAAGGCAAAATTAAAGGAGCCTAGAAGTTTTACCCCAAGTTAAAAAAGTTTTTAAGTAAATTTTTTTTGAAAATGATAATTAGAGTCCCGAGGATCGCCAACAAAATTACTTTTATCCGAAGAAGAAGAGCTAAAGCCAAGGCCTCTTCAGGTTGTCCCCCGACGAATTGAAAGAGGAAAAAATAAAATCCTTCTTGAATACCAAGCCCTTGGGGGGAGACTGGCAGAGACGAAGCCAGAAACACAAGCGGCAGCAAAGCGCTTAAATCCACGATTGACTGAATAGGCATATCAATTACCCATGCTCCAATCAGGATATTGAGAACTGTTGACACATAAAATAAAAACGAATAAAAAAACACGAAAAAATGCGTAGAATTCCAGTCTGAATATATCAAAATTAAATCTTTATATTTCTTGAAGATCTTTATTTGGAAAAAAATGAGCGGTAAAACAAGACCCGAAAAAAAAATCATCGCGGTTAAGCTGGATATTGATGGTGGTATATTTTTGCTAAAGAAACATAAAATTGTGCCTACCAAAAACATTGTTAAAAATCCTGTGTAGCGGTCTTGAATGACGGTGGACATGGATCCTTTGTAATTGCTAATTTCTTTTGCAAACTGAATACGCGCCAAATCTGCTCCGACAAAGCCAAGCGGCACAATAAAGCCAAAAGCGTAAGAAAGAAAATACCACCAAAACATATCTTTAAGGGGAACGGAGAAACCGCGAATCCTATATAGCGCTTGCCACTTTAAAGCAGATATGAAAATAAGAAAAAATGAAAATATGAAAAACAACAAAAATTTGAACAGGCTTACGGTTGCAAATATCTTCACAAGTTCTTGTACGTCGACAACAAAAAACAGGATACAAAGCAACGCAAAACCAAATATTAACCGAATGATGTTACTCACAACTTATTACCCTGAATTCGCTGAAGGACGGAAAGAATTTTTTGTCAATTCCCGTATATCCATAAAGTTTTAATGATGTATTGTAAAAGTTTTGCGGTAACAGGAAATCAAGGCACCCGGATGACTTAAGATAATTGACCCATTCGTCTGGAATAGGAATTTTTTTCTCGTTAATATTCAGTTCCAGCTTTTCCGGAATGTCCTGAAAATAACGCGATGTGCAAACCGATATCCCTTTAAAACATCCGTTAATTTCAGCGAAAAATAATATGCCACTTGAAAAAGTTTTGTTTGTGTGCCAATACGTCATTAGGTCTCCATCGGTAAGTTTGGCAAGGTCAACTTCATTCCAATCACCTTTAAGTCTAAAGTTATAATTGAAATTACTGACAGATGGAACAACGCGGTAAAGTTTTATAGTTGCCGTTACTTCATCCTCAAAGAAGTCTGATCCCGTAATCTGGGCAATTCTTTTGTAATAATCTTTAAAATTTTCATGATCTAAAACAGGAATATCTCTTAAATCGGCGTGCTTGAAATAAACGTACCTTGAAACAAATGGCTCTCGAACCAAATGAACTCTGACAGTCTCCTGTGAAACATAGGCCAGATTATAGGCCAACCAGTATGGTGTCCTCACAGAATAAATTTCTTTGTTTTTTAAGGCGGAAACAAGTCCTTGCAGATCCCTTGGAATACGCGCTTTGTGACCGATTAATTTTGTCCCAGATGGTTTAAATTGTGCTTCAATGAAAAAACTTTTTGTTCTAGGTACAATCAGTAAAAAAATAAAAACTACAATAAGGGTTGTTCTTATATTAGCAACGACTATGCTGGTTAAAATTGCTACTGACGGTAAAAGAGCCATTCCATACCGTGGCTCGATTTTTGAACTCCCAAAACTCGATATAACAAAAATTGTAAAAAACATAATCTGATTTAAGACGTTGAAATGGATAATCCTTTTCTGGGCGTCATCAGTGTTCTTTCTGAATAGCGAAAAAAAAGTCGCAAAAAAAATTGCGCCCGCCAGAAACATTGCAAATCCTGACTGATGGTAAGTTCTTACAAATCCCAACAACGTCGGCAGAAACAATGTGAAGAAATTTTCCACGTTTAGGGGGATGTCATAATTTTTTTTTCCCAGCTGTTCCAACGTACCAAAATCATTAATGAGGTTAAACCAGATAACTGGAAGCATTCCAATTATAAAACCTGCCAAATAATGCGTGATAGCTTTGTTTTTAAAAAAAAGCGTTGTGTAGGCTAAAGCAATGCTGGTCAACTGGCCGTTTTGCCACCATGAGAAGCCATGAAAAAGCCCCAGAAATATGGACATTTTTTCATTCATTCTCGCTACAAACAAGGTTGTCACAAAAGCCGCAAACAAGGTGTACGAAAAATTTCCCCTTGCCATGCTAAACCATTCGAGCATGAACTGACCCGGAAAACAAAAAATAATGGAAAAAATTATCGCGCTTGTTTTGCAGAAATATTTTGCCAGCGTTATATACCCCAACAAATAAGCCAGAACCGAGAAGATAGTTGCGGCTAACTTTAAAGCCACGACTCTGTCTTCAATAAAATTGAACAAGAAAGCGGCCAATAACGCTTCCATCGGTCCTATGTAATTTTGGCCGTAATAAAACACAGGGAGTGAGCTTCCCTCGAAGATATGTGTAGCCATTAGACCTGTTACACCTTCATCTGCGTCCACGTGAAACTGAGCTTTTCGCAAGTACGCAAAGATGGATGAAACTAGAGCCAACGAGAAGATAAATGCTTCTTTAAACATTGTAACCCAGACTGCAAAGAACATTTCTGAGGCTGGCAACCGCGTTTTCCCACGAAAACTTTTCAGCGATCCTGCGAGCCGCAATTAACTTGCCCGTTTTAACGCTTTTGCTTTCATTGAGAAATGTCGCAAGTGTGTCGGCTGCGGACTTTATGTCTTTGGAAAAAGTCCAGATCGAGTCCCCGAACAGGGATGAGTAAGATGGCAAATCATTTGCTATAACAGGGACACCCAAAGCGGCAGACTCAAAAACCGGGAAACCAAAGCCTTCATCAAGACTTGGAAATATTAAACCATCGCTATTTTTTAAATGCATTACCAAGTCCTCGTCTGAACACGGACTCAAAATACGCAGATTATCTGGCAGGGAGTTTTTGAATGGATTGCCGGGAACGATTAAATCAAAACGAAACGAAGGAAAAATCTTACTGAGAGCAAGAATTAAACTCAAATTTTTACGGTTGTCTGTGCCTCCGTAGTATATAAACCTTTTGTTTTGATTCTCACTTGCCTGAACAGAAAAATTTTCAATGAAGATCTTGTCAATGCCCGGGTTGACGACGGAAATTTTGTCACTCGGAAGCCCGAAAAATGTGATTAAATCTTTTTTCACAGCTTCGCTGATAGCTATGATGTGAAAGGAATTCAGTATGCCTTTTCTTTCCAAAAAACGGGAGACTCGATACCTAAACGGATTTGATTTAGCGCCGTAAAGATCCGGATACTTAAAAGGAATAATGTCACACACAATCGTGAGGTATTTTCTAGGGAAAAAAAATGGCGTGTCTGTTTGCGAAGGAATAATTGCCAAATCTTCCCTGCTCATTTTTAGATAAGCGTTGATTGGATAGTTAATGTTGTTTTTTAGAATATCCCTGCCTTTTGGAAGATGACTTATTAATCGATCAAAAAAAGCATTTTGGCAAAAAGGCAAAAAAGCAACTGTGGGAGTAGTATGTTTGATTGAACGGTAAAAGCCTTTTACAAGTCGCCCAATACCTCTCAGAGTGTGGGATTTAAAACCTACAATAGCTGAAATATCAAAAAAAATCATTAAGTGATGTCAGGATGCTTTTCAATCTCTCGGTGAATTTTTCTTCGGAAAAGTACGACAATCTTCTACTCTGGCATCGAAGAATTCGGTTTTTAAAAGATGGGTTAAAAACGACCCTGTGAATTATACGGGCTGCGCGGTTCACGGATCTTGGAAATACAAAACAGGCCCTCTTGCCCATGGTTTCAGCAAGCCCGGAACATTTGAAGCCAATTACCGGTAAACCGTAAGCAAATGCCTCGATTACGGGCACACAAAAACCCTCGTGTTTGCTAAATGCCAGATATGCCGAGGCATTTTTATAAAGCAGTTGCAGAAACCCTTCCGAAACTGGTCCCCAAAAAATTACTGAGTCCTGAAGCTGGTAATAACTAATGATTGCCTCGAGCTTGGCGCGATACAATTCACAATCCTGATATGTGCCGGCCAGCCAGAAAACCGTGTCTCCTTCGTAAGACCTTTTAAATTTAGCGAGAACTCTAATACAGTCTTCAAGGTTTTTGTTTGGAGCTATGCGACCAACAAATAACAGTTTAGCTTTCCTTTTTTTTAGTTGTTTCGGAACTAAAAACCAGTTTAGTTTGTCAAGCAAAGTTGGTTTTTGAAATTTTTTTTTGTTGACCTTCAAGGGCAGAACAAACCGCGGTTTAGAGCCAAGATCGCCCACGTAACAGCTTAAGGTTTTCAAGTTGTAATACGAGTCAGCGATAAAAAAGTCGCAAATATCGGAAACCTTTTTTAAAGAGCTTATTCCCGATTTTAAGTGACGCAGAACCCGCTGATTTACTCCATCAAAAAAAACGGGCGGTGTTATGTTGTGAAACACCATGCCTTTTATTCTTGCCGAACTTCTTTTAAAGGCTAAAATAATCCAACCGCCTATGGAAAAATGTAAAATTACAAGATCCGCAGACAGCTTTTTGTCACTAAGCCTTGAGGCAAAATTTGCGAGATCACGGTGAATAAATTGGGCAACTATCGAGCTCCTCAAACCAATGGACATGAAAGTTTCATGCATAGAAAGGATGGAATCAGAAATAGCATCCCCGATTGTCAGAGTGTGCGTCAGCTGAATTACTGAACTAATTTTATTAATCACGATGAATGGTATTAGTATATGAAAAGAGTGAAGGCGCGCTGAAGAATGAAACTTTGTTTATTTGTTCTTTTTGTGGCAGGAATATGTCTTGCGAAAATCAATCTGTACAACTTGCCACTTCTTAGGCCTTTGACGCCGAGTTACCATTTGCTCGAATTAGTTTTGGTTCTTCTGCCCATAGCGTATTTGCAAAGAAAACTTTGGATTTTCCCGGCTATTTTGCTTGCCTTAAAGTTTGCTGAATATCGTATCCCGTCATGCGACCAATATACGGAAGTTGCTCTAAAGGGGCTCTCCGGCAAGCTTCCCGTGTTTAACCTCTTTCATGAGAGATGGTCGTGGTTGGAGTATGTAGAGTTGCGACGTTTTGCTTTTACGGTAAGACAAAGAAACGAGGGGTTTTCTCTTTTGCCGATTGAATTAAGAGGGACGATATTGCAGAGAGTGTTTGAGGATGCAAGCCAAAATAGTATTTTTTGCTACGGGCGGCAATGGATTGTTTTTTTTCGGAAACCTCCAACAAATTGACTCGATTTAAAAAGCAGTATGATGATTGACGCAACCAAGCCGGTAAATTTTCGCAAAAATGTCGCCCCAAATATTCATAGGGTTGATTTTAAATCGCTTGAACGAATTGAAAACATGTTGATTTCAAAAAAAGAATTAGCTCCACAAGAACTGCTCAAATATCAGGTCATGGCTCAAAGGTATCAGCTTCAAATCGAGTTTGCCACGAGGGTAGCCGATGGTATTAGCAATGGCGTTAAAAGACTTCAGACTCAAAATCAATGAAAGCGTTGGGGCTCCAGCTGAGGTTGATAAACCTTGAGAGCAGGCTTGTTGGTCTAAAAATTGGTAGGAAGTTTGGACAAATAGAGAGGGCTAAGCAGCATTTGAAAGAGTTGTCTCCATTTCAACTAAAGGATCCGGCTGCCTTGGTAAAAAAGACAGTTGATATGAAATCTGAAGTTGCGATGCTTAAGTCTGAAATGGAAAAACTCAATCGGCTTAAAGACAAAATTTCCGAAATCATAAAAACCCGCATAGACAAAGAGGTTTCCGACGGCGAGAGAAAAATTGAAGAGGAAATATTGGAACAAAAGGCGGTTTCAAGCAGTTTTAGTTCCGTATCATATCAGGAAGCTGCTTATTCAGTATCTTCTCCTCCGAAAGAGCAGCTTACCTACCAGACCTTGTACGCCCTCGTGTCCGATGGAGAAAAAAAAGTTCTTATAGAAAATGTTCAGATTGAACAGCAAACATATCTTAACTTTTTTCTGTCGGGTTTTCGCCAGAACAAAAAAAACGAATTCAGACAAAGAGTTATAAATGTTGTCAAAACTAAGTACCCTAAGGTTTGTGTAAATGATGTCCCCTGAGATTTTAATTGTCGTAGCGCTCAGTTTGGCTATTTTGCCTGTTTGCCTCGGAGCGATGACATGCTATTTAAAGGTGAGCATAGTTTTAAATGCTTTGAAGCACAGCTTCGGGGCTCAAAGTTTTCCTGGAAGTTTTGCTGTTTTTGCAATTGCGTTGGGTATAACTGGCGTTGTAATGAAGCCTGTCGCTGATAAAATTTTTGAAAATTTTGAAGCTGCAAATATTAGTCTAAGCGGAGTCCCTGCATTTAGAACATTGCTGTCTAACTTTGAGCCATTGAGGCATTTTTTAGTCAAAAATTCCGGTGAAAAAGAGATAACTTTTTTTGCAAATCGATTGAATCAACCGAAAGATTCGTGGCAGGTCGCTATGGCCAGCTTTCTTGTCACAGAGTTATCCGAGGCCTTTGAATTAGCCCTGCTTATTTATTTGCCCTTCCTCGCTGTGGACATAATAGTTGCCTCTTTGCTTGTGACAGCTGGGATGTTCATGGTAAGCCCTATGATAGTTTCTCTGCCGATAAAAATTGGTCTGCTCGTGATCGCCGACCCATGGCTCAAACTCTTCGATGTATTTGCCGCCTCATACTAACATGGAGGCGATCATAAGTTATAACTTTAACATGCTTGTTTCAATTCTAGGCCCTTTATTGGGTCTCTTGGTCATTGTGAGCACAGCCTTAAATCTTCTACTTGCAACGATACAGGTTCAGGAGCAATCTTTGGGAGTTGTGATAAAGCTTGGAATTATTTTTTGCTTTGTATATTTTTCTGGATATTTTGTAATGGATTATCTAAAAGATTATCTTGGCCTAATTTTAGAACACTTCGAGCATGTGGGAGATCATCCTGCCGTATTTCCCTAATTTTTTTAAGTGTTTTGGCTTTTTTCTTTTTCTGCCGCTTTCGCGGCTAGGCTTAGGAATTTTCTCGAAAATTTCGTTGTCAATATTCGTTGCGGTCGTTTTAGGGGTTGAAACAGAGATTAATACGCAAAAAATTATTGCATTTTTTTTTCACGGTGTTCTGGCTGCTCTTCCCTTGGTGATTTTTATTGAAGCATTTAATTCGCTTTTCGATCTAACACAAGTTTCAGCTGGATTGGATCTAGGACACATCTACAGTCCAATCACTGAAAGCCAAAAGACAACTTTGTCCGCTGGTCTCATTCTTGTTTTGCTGACTATTTATTTCAAGGCAGGTTTTCTTGACTCGATCGACCTTCTTCTAATCAAGCCTTCCAGTTCCTCTTATTTTCCAATCAGCTTAGATCTTGTTAGAGGAATTTTCCGCACGGCATTTATCATTTTCCTTCCGGTAATCGCGATCTTCACTTTGCTGGAAATCGTTTTTGGTTTTTTTCAAAAAGTTCTCCCAAGTTTAAATTTGTTTTTTGAAACACAAGGACTAAAGGTGACTATATTTGTGTTTTTTCTATCATTCTTAAGCTGGAGCGAATTGATTGTAAAGGGCGAAATATTAATTCGCAATTTGATATTCGATCATAAAGAACTTCTAAATGAAAAGTTTTGAACCTACAGAACACAAAATTAAAAAAGAGAAAAAAAGAGGAAATCTTCTAAAACTGGAGTTTACTGCCGGTATTATTGGAATGGTCTGTCAGCTCGGACTGATCTTATTCCTCGCGAAGAATTATATATTGGACTCGATTAACAGCCTTGTTGATAACTCTTTTGATTTACCCTCAAGAATAAAGCTCTTAATAGGCAATCTCTTTTCATCGATTTTGATTTCTACAAGCACTTTCGCTGCTTTTCAAGTTCTTATCTTCGTTATTTTGAATAAAGGTTTATGGACCCGCAGCGAGAGCAGATTTCAGCCTGGAGGAAATTTCAAAACATTTTTTAGTAGCCTTAGAAAAGCTTTAATTCAGCTTGTTTTTATGGTATTATTTACTTTGGTAGTGGTTTTTGTTTGCAGGCAGGGGATTCTTACGCAAAAAGAAGTGATAGTAGTATCCACTCTGGGGCTTGGGCTGTTTATGTGCTTATGCCTTTTGGAAATCTCTATTGAGCCTATTCTTTACAAAAAGAAACTTATGATGGACTATAAGGAGCTTAAAGACGAAATGCGTGAAACTGAGGGAGACCCCTACATTAAACATACTATGAGACAAATTCATCGAGCCATGCTTTATGAAGAGGTAAAAGCTCGAATTAAAGCCTGTAAGTATATCGTAGTAGGTTAAAATGGAATCGGCAAAGAGGATTAACACATTTGCTTTTAAAATATTGTCAAAAAAAGGTTTCTCCGCTTTTGTTCAGTATTTAAAGAAAAAACTGGATCTTGACTGTGTTGATATTGTCATAAAACGAATTAATCAAGTGAAAACCTATCCGGGCAACAAAGTATTCACGGAAGTTTCTGATGTTTCGGCGAGTGAGATAGTGTGCCATGGAACAAAAATCAGTTTGCCATTTTTTGTATCAAGCTCTGACGCAATGCCCGTTCCTTTGAACTTGTACAAATTGCTTAAAGAGCATGATTTCAAAGGATGTTTTATTACCTCCGTGGAAACCGAATTGGCAGTGTTGGTCATAGGATGTTTTAAACGCGAACCTTTAAAACTGACTGACGAAGATGTAAGCCTAGTAAATGAAACATTGGCTTTTTGGCTCACAAAAAGATTAGAAAAATTCAATAGCGAAACCCAACATGACAGCTTTTTGTCGAAAGTTGTTTCCTCTGGCTGTTATGTTATCGAGGTTGACGAAAAACTAAATGTATTGAGCGCTCATGGAAACTTCAAAAGTCTGCTTAGCCTTGATGCAGACACAATTATAAATCAAACAGCTCAGACATTGGACAAATTTGTGGATTCTGCCGACCGTAAAAGGTTAATTCGGGCATGTAGGAGTGTTTTTAGAACGGGACTCCCTCGCTTGGTTTCTTTCAGCCTGAAAAAAGCTGACGAAACAAAAGCAAATATCACAGCCGTAATAAGCAGGTGTCAAAGTCTGGGCAAATCCACAATAATTGGAATAGGTTTTTCGAACGACACAATCGCAGAAACAAGGATTGATCTTTTCAACGTATCGACCATCACGCTGATGTTGCGATTTTTAAAGGAGGTCTACGAAAACCCCAAAAACCTAAAATCTCATTTTGAAAGCCTCACGGAATTTTTTCATAGCATTATTCCTATGTCAGACATAGCCTTAGGAGCAAAGAACAATGGCAAAATCGTATTTTTAAGGCATACATTACCCGATGAAAAACGTTATCTGTTATCGAAACTAAAGAATGCTTTTACATCCACCAGCGAAAGAATAAAGGAACTTGAGTTGGATAACTCGACGAAGATTATATGCGCTAACCTAACCACGAACTTTCCGAAGTTGCATATTTTTTATTTCGTATCCCCAAAATTTCCGAAAGGCGACTATCTCGACTCACTGAAATTTGCGGTTAATGTCGCCTCTGTTTCTTTGGAGATTGCTGCTCAAACATACAGTCAGCGTAGGATGGTTCGAAGTCAATTTTTATTGAACAAATACTTATCAAAATTATGGACCCTCAAAAGCGTTTATGATGTGGGTCAGAAAGCGCTTGAGATAGCCGGCAAAATAATACCGTCTTTGCGTGGATGGATAGGAGTTGCCAACACCCAAAGAACGCATATTGAAGGTATTGCAGGCTTTGGACCGGGGGTCGGTTTAAGGCTTGCCCGTAGCCAGGTGGAGCTGGTCTTAAGACATGATTACCTTGATCAAGCCATTCATGAAAAAAAAATACAAATTGTTCCGCGAGGCGCTAAGATGGATTGCTCCGGGTTTAATGATGTCATTAAGCGTCTTAATTTAGGAACTCTTTTAATTGCCCCGATTCTTCACAATGATGAAGTTGTTGGGGTTTTAATTTTAGAGCCAAACAAGAATAACTCAGCTTTTCTTCGAACAAACCTGGGTTTGATAGAGTATCTATGCTTTTATCTTGGGCTTGTAATAAACGCTATCAGGTTTGATTACAGGCTTTTTGAGGCGGATAAGATGAAAGCAATATCGATATTCTCAGCCGGATTGGCGCATTATCTGAACAATATTTTTCAGTCGGTTCTTGGCAATCTAAGCTTTCTTAGTTCTAAAGTATCGAATGAGCAGAATGAAGTGCTCCTTAAAATTGTTGAAGGAGTTCAAAAAGGCGCGTCACTCATTAAAAAATTAAACGATATGGCCTCTCCCACCGTGAAGTCGTTCGAATTAATCAACCTTAGTCAGCTGATCCTCGAGAACAAGGATTTGTATCAAACGATACTCGAACCAAATATCAAGCTTGAAATAAATACTCAACCGAATTTAAGGCCGATTGTTGGAAATAAAGGAGCAATTCAACAAGCCCTGCTAAATATAATTTTAAACGCAAAAGAGGCGATTGAAGACAAAAATAGGGGTAAAGTTATCATAACACTTGAAGAGGTAAAGCTCCTTTCCAATCAAGTTGATCCTATTTTGCCTCCGGGAAGGTATGTTTTGGTAAAAATAACCGATGACGGTAGAGGGATGACCGCTGAGGAAGTACAGAGTTGTTTTGAGCCTTTTTTCAGTACAAAAAAATCCGCGTCAGCTTTATGGCCGGGACTGGGACTTGCGACAACTTATGCCACCTTGAGGGCGCACGGAGGTCTTGCGACGGCAAGTAGCCAACCCGGTGTAGGCACAACGATTTCACTATATTTTCCATTTCCGCTGACAGCAGTACTCGATGTTCATTCTGAAAAGAAGCGG
>JANWWW010000001.1 GCA_025055295.1 Deltaproteobacteria bacterium
GACAAATTTTGTGAAAGAGGCAAGTTTTTCAAAATGCCGATTATCGTTGCTCGTCACCAAACAAATAATCCAGCTAGCGACTCCTGCTTCGTTCCCCAAGGACACTACTGAGACTTTACTTAGCTGAAACTACTATTTTAGGTCAATCAAGAAAAACTGTGCCCGCAACCACAAGTTCTCTTTGCGTTAGGGTTGTTAAATTTAAAACCGGATCCATTCAAACCACTTACAAAATCGATGGTTGTGCCTTTGATCATATCGCCTGAGATAGGGTCGACGATTAACTTAAATTCATCATCAAGAGGCATTATATGGTCGTCATCCCTGATTTCGTCTTCAAAATCAAGATTGTACTGATACCCAGAGCAACCTCCGCCTCTTACGGATACTCGAATAGACTTGACCCCCTCTCCTTCCTCTTTCAACGCTTTGATAAAAGCATTCTTGGCGTTCTCAGTTACCTTTATCGGAAACTCATTTACACCGGTTTGTTCCATAACACTTATATTATATACTACGAGCTGATTTACAAGAAAAAAAAATTTCGTAAAACAAGCTTTGCTTTGTAACGAAGGTTAAGCTCTCATATGAGAATTAATGGCCATTTGTTGACAAAAAGTGTACTGAAAAAGCTCTCGCATTGTCTTAAACGCACCGAAGCAAGTGTTATAGCTAACTTAGTCTTTACTGATAAAGAATTTCAAAAGATCAAACGAAAAGAAAACAAACTGTTTTCAAATTACCCTGTTGAATACCTTATCGGTCAATGCGATTTTTACAAGTATAAGTTTTACATTCAGAGAGGTGTTTTCATACCGCGCCCTGAAACTGAGAATATTGTTGAATTTGTCCTTGATTGGCTAAAAAGCAAAAAGATCGACTCAGCAAAAATTTTGGACTTGTGTTCCGGTTCAGGATGTGTAGGCATAACCATACTACTAGAATGTCTTCGCCAAGGCATAAGAGCTTCCCTTACGCTAGTTGATAAATCAAAAAAAGCAATTGCAACTTGCCTAAAGAACACAAAACTGCACAAAATCAATGCCGCTGTAATTCAATCTGATCTTTTCAAGCATGTCAAAGGCAAATTTACCGTTATTGTGTTTAACCCGCCTTACCTTATGCCGAATGAGATAACAGGCTCTTTGCAATACGAACCTCGGAGGGCTCTAGTGGGAAGCAAAGACGGAATAACGCTCTATAAATCTTTTTTTGAAAATTTGCCATCGTTTGTTGAAGACGATTTCTTAACTGTGATGGAAACAAGCGAAGCCCTGGTTCCAAAACTAATAACTCTCGGACAAAAACTTAAACTAAATCTAAGATTAATCAAGACAGAGTCTAAAGTGGCGTTCTTAGCGGTGTCGTCAGTATGAACGAGGTTATAAAAATTTTTGGTCCAAACCGGCTGAAAGGAGACATTAGAGTGAGCGGATCAAAAAACGCTCTTTTACCCATAATCGCCGCAAGCACGTTGGTGGATGAGGTAAGACTTCAGAATGTTCCTAATATAACAGATTGCTATTTCATGCTAAGCATATTCAGGGAATTAGGTGGAAATTTTACGTGGTTAGACAATCAGACTTTGGGTTTAGGTTTTAGCAAGGCAAAATCCGATACTTTGCTTCTTCCTTACGTAACCGCAGTCAGAGCAAGTATATTGTTTGTTCCAGCAATTTTATTCGCTTTTGATCATTGCAAAATTTTCTTACCGGGGGGAGACTCTTTCTCTCCAAGGCCGGTTAATTACCATATGGCAATTTTCGAAGAGTTTGGGTTCAAATGCAGCTTGTCAAAGAATTATTTAAGCATAAACCGTTCCAGGCGAACACCGAACAGAGTAACGATTAATTTGCCATTTGCTTCGGTTGGAGCAACTCAGCAAGCCATTCTCATGGCTACTTTTTTCAGAGTGAACACTGAAATTTTTAATGCGGCTTTCGAGCCCGAAATTTTAGATTTAATGAAATTTATAAAGAGCCTCGGCGTAAAATTTCAGGTTTTGTTTAGTCGAAAGTTGATAAGGGTTTTCCCGGCTAAAAGATCAAAACCAAGGAAATCTCATATCTTCAAAGTTCAAGGTGACAGGATCGAGTTTATAACGTGGTGCATCCTCGGAGCCTTGTGTGGGGATCTGGTCAGGGTTACAGGTTACCCTGTTAAGTGGCTCAAGAGACCTTTAGAAGTTATTCACGAAACTGGAGCACGGATTAAGGTGGAAAGTAAAGATACTGTCCTTGTAAAAACTCAAGGAAGAATAAAAAGGGTTTCTGTCGAATGCAAACCGTACCCTGAGTTTCCCACTGATGCCCAGCCACTTCTGGCAGTTTTAGCCACACAGTGTGACGGCAATTCCACAATCACCGATACTGTTTTCCCTTCACGGTTTTCGCACTGCGAAGAGCTAAAAAAAATGGGAGCACAAATTACGGTTAAAGGAAATAGCCTTACTGTAAAGGGACCAACTAAACTTCTTGGAGCGTCAGTTTTGAGCCATGATATAAGAGCGTCAGCCAGTCTGATCGTGGCTGGAATAATTGCCGAAGGTGAAACGACTGTCGACGGAATACATCACTTAAAGAGAGGTTATGAAAAATTCGATGAAAAATTGAGGTCCCTCGGCGCCAATATCTTCACGATGGAGCAGGAAGTAGATCATTTTTGTTGAAAAAACTGAAATTCGAGGTTAGAAACTTATTAAAGCATGTTAAAAATTTTTGGTGAGCACCTTGTAGACCCTGAGTCCGTAAAACAGATGGAAATGGCTATGAGACTTCCCGTTACAGTTGCTGGAGCGTTAATGCCAGACAGTCATGTAGGATACGGAATACCGATAGGAGGTGTCATAGCGTTAAAAAATGCCGTAATTCCTTATGCGGTCGGAGTAGATATTGCATGCCGAGTCAAACTAACCATTTTTAACCTTGATGAGCAATTCTTATCAAAAAATTTAGATCATCTTTCCGAAATTTTAAAGAAAAAGACTTTTTTCGGTGTTGGATGTAAAAATCCACTCAAAGAACATCACGATGTTCTAGACGACCCACGTTGGCATGCAAGTAAATTCATTAGCAGTATCAAGGACCTTGCGCGAGATCAAATTGGAACAAGCGGATCCGGCAATCATTTTGTGGAATTTGGAACAATCACTTTTTTAAAGGACTTTGACAAGTTCAAACTGGGTCAAACATTCCTTGGGCTTGTCAGTCACAGTGGCAGTAGGGGTTTTGGGGCAAAGGTATGTCAGTACTACAGCAATATGGCTAAAAGAGTTAACCCAAAAAGCAAGGAGGCGCAGCACCTGTCCTGGCTAAACATTCCAGGGGAAGGTGAAGAATATTGGACAGCAATGTCCCTTGCGGGAGACTATGCGTCAGCAAACCATTTTTTAATACATCGTCGGATAGCAAAAGCTTTAGGTGAGGAACCGTTATTTTCGATGGAAAATCACCACAATTTCGCGTGGAAAGAAAAAATAGGAGAGCAAGAGCTAATAGTTCACCGTAAAGGGGCAACACCGGCTGGAAAAGGTCAACTTGGATACATTCCTGGCACTATGGCCGATCCGGGATTCCTAGTTGTTGGCAAGGGAAATCCTTTATCACTTAATTCAAGCGCTCACGGAGCAGGAAGAGTCATGTCAAGAAGAAAAGCAAAAGCCGAGTTGCGTTATGAACGAGATGTGCTTGAAAAATCCGCAAGATGCGGAGTACGGGTGATACGAGCCGGAAGAGACGAAAGCCCGCTGGTATATAAGAATATCCGCGATGTGATGAACGCTCAGTTTGATTGTGTTGAAATCATAGCTGAGTTCCACCCTCGATTGGTAATGATGGCTGGAGAGGACGAAGAACCTGAGGATTAGAAAAATATGTTTTAGTAACATATAGTCGATTCAACAAACTGGGGAAAAAACAGTAGATTGGGAAGCGGCAAACCTTTCATCGGCATCGGCAAACCAGACTGGTAATGAAAACCATCGGCTTGTTTAAAAAGTGGCACTTTTAAAAGAGTAAGCGCATTCAAAAACATTCTAATACTCCGAAACCTTTTTAAATTTCGTTGGTTATTCCTAAGTTCATAATCATTTTTCGACCTGTTCTTAATTAATGCGTACCAAGTTTAATCATACTTCAAACGATATCGCCCCATTTTACTTGATATTTGATTTATTCGAGAACTTGTCTTAAAATTTAAAAAATGATGAACCAATCACTAAAGAGCGTTCCCATGACAATTATAAATGTAATCAAAAACTCTCTTAGGCAGACCCCTCAAGTAGTTAAAAACTACAGCCGTGTAATTGCAACTTGTGGCATAGCTTTGGGATTGATGACAAATTCCGGATATACCCAAGGAACCGTGTCCGGCAAGCCCGTTGAAAGCACAAAAGTCACAACTGCTCCTAGCAATCAAAAAGAGATTGATTTGAGAACAAGTCATCCCAATCGCGACGATCTTAATTTATCGGGAATTTCGTCTATACAAAACGTCATTGGAGGTTTTGAACGTGAGCTAAATGTTTTGGAGTATCATCTCGCGCAGTATTTTGAGAAAAATCTGCCCACTGCAAGGGACCAAGTGGTTTGGCAGGCACAATTCTTGAATGAAAAGTTTGACGAGTTTGAAAAGAACTTGAACCGTATGCTCAAAGACGCACCATCTGTAATCCAAGAACCAATGAAGGAAGAGACCAAGAGACTGATCCATCATTGGCGAGATCTTAAAAGTGATCTTGACAACCTGCTTAATGACAACCGAAGAAAAAGACCAATAGAAGTAGAAAGTTCACTGAAGGACATGCGTTTGGCGTTGGTTCAATACAAGGACAGAACAAACATGTTCATAAATTCTTGGGAAGAGTGGAACAGACTAGACTCTTACGCAAAGCAAGCGCCTTTGGTGGCTTTAGTTGGGATTGGCTTGAGTCTATTTTTCGCTCATTCTTGTAGCCGGAGTCATCAGAAAGACGAAAAAACTCCTGAAGATACAGTTATCATTCCTATAACGCGCTCAAAATTACGTCGCTTTATCTAAATTTATCTAAATGGTTTTCTTTTTGTTTCAAAGATTTATTAAAAGCATAACAAAAACAGCTCGGGAAATCACGCTCAAGCAAGAACTTACCGGCAAGTACTTGTATCTGAGTTTTACAAGCTTAGAATATCATAAGAACTATTATTTTTCATTGTCGAAGCAATTGTGGCAAAACGAAATTTTTGGCAGGCCTGCTACAAAGTTTAGACGAAAAGAGATTACCAAAAGCCATTGAAAATAAGTTTTTAGCCATCTTAATACGGAATTGTGGCAATAGATTAGAATCTTTCGACTTAATTTGGTCGTAGTTTGCAGCACGCTAATAATCAAACTAATTTGGTCATCTTGTTGGACTTAACCATTAAACACATTCAGTAAGAGGACCACTAAATATACCGCTTGTTATCCAAAAAAACCCTTGCTTTAGAGCCTAAAAAAATCAAACTTTTGGCCGGTCATCAAATCAGAAAACTGAGTTTCAACAAGTGTAACATTAAAATTTTTCGACGGCTCAATAAATTCTGTTGCGTTTACTTGGTAATTAGTATTTCATCTAAAATCCTTTATGTTTATTCCGAATTTTTTGTACTCGGCAAGTTTGTTTCGCAAAGTACGTGAACTAACACCAAGGATTTCTGCCGCTTTCGATTGGTTACCGTTTGTGTGTTTTAAGGTAGCCAAGATCAAAGTTCGTTCAACTTCTTCCAAACTCATTCCAACTTCAAGAATTATTTTCTTTCCATCACTTGACGGCAACTGATCAATGACAGGCGAAATTTGCTCGATATCGATTGTTTCTATTTCAACATTAAAACTTTGTAAATCATTTTGAAAGAAAATTTCGGGGGAGAGTTTGCCCCCTGCATGAAGAAGCACACTTGCCCTTTCGCACGCGTTCTGCAGCTCTCTGACATTTCCCGGCCAGTCATAATTTACAAGTGCCTCAATCAAGGCCTGATCCGTAACTCTTACATCTTTTTTAAATTTTCTGAGAAAATGCTCCAATAGAATTGGTATGTCGTCCTTTCTTTCCCTAAGTGGCGGTACCTTCAAAGGAACAACATTTATTCGATAAAACAAATCCCAGCGAAATTTCCCCTCTTTGCACAAACTTAAAAGGTTTTTGTTTGTTACAGAAATTAATCTAAAGTCAACAGGAATCAACTCTGTCCCACCTAACCTTTCAATTTTCTTTTCCTGAAGGACTCTTAAAAGCTTTACCTGAAGTGGCAGGGGCAGTTCTGATATTTCATCCAGTATGAGAGTTCCATTATGCGCAATTTCAATTTTACCTAGCTTTCGCTTATCCGCCCCCGTGAAGGCTCCCTTTTCAAAACCAAAAAGTTCAGACTCTAAAAGATTTTCAGGAATAGCGCCACAATTAATTATCACACATGGGCCTTGATGTCGATGGCTCATGGCATGGATTGCTCTGGCTAAAACCTCTTTGCCTACTCCAGACTCGCCTTCGATCAAAACAGAGCAATCGCTAGGAGCAACCAGTTCACAAATCCGTAAAAGATTAATCATTTTATCGTTTTGCGTGACAACGGGAACACCCACATCCTTGAGCGGAACACACTGTCGCTTATTCCATTTCAGGCTGCTCTCTATTGATCTCTCAAGCTCCGGCAGACTAAAAGGTTTCTGAATAAAATCATCTGCCCCCTCTTTCATGGCCTCAACAGCGCTCTCAACACTTCCAAAGGCAGTGATAACAATAACGTAGACTGAAGGATTTTTTTGCTTGACCACCTTCAATAGGCTAATCCCATCAACACCGGGAAGCCGTTGATCCGTTACTAAAACATCTATTTTCCTTCCACTTTCTACAATGTCAAGAGCCTTTTCAGCTGTATCCGCCTCTAAGACAACCCATTTTTCTTTTAAACACTCAATTAAAGACGACCTCAAAACGGGATCGTCTTCAACGATTAGAACTTGCTTCATTTTTGAAAAAAACAATTTGAACCCACGCCCAGATTTCAGACTTAGTTTCGATATTTTGCAGCCTTAAGTAACCACCGTGAGCAACTACAAGCTCATTTACAACACTGAGGCCTAGTCCTGTTCCCCTCGAGAAATAAGACCGAAACGGTTTGATCGAGTCCGTTGTGTAACCGTCCGGAAATCCCCCCCCGTTGTCAACTATATTAAGAATGACTTTGTCTTCGTCGTTTTTTACATGAATTTTAATTATACGCTTCCCAAACGACACTCGTTGAACTGCTTTTAAAGAGTTACTTACCACATTGTAAGTAATTCTCTGCAGAGCTTTCTCGTCCGCATAAAGGTAACAAAAAGCTGGAGCCTCAAACTGGACCTCTACGGTCTCTAATTCGCTGACTGCATGAATTGCGCTTAAAATGGCGTCCCGAATGTTAACCAATCGCAATGTAAGTCTTCTGGCTTTGTGAAAAAACATGATATGCTCAATTATGTCATCCACGTTTTCGCACGCTGTCTCAATAATTTTCACAACTTTTGAAAGTTCCGCGTCCAATAATTTTTCCCGTAAAATTCCTGTAGCCAGTTTTATTGAACTGATGGGATTCCGAATTTCATGAGCTAATAAAGTCGCCGTTTCAGAAATCAACTCAAGTCCGTGGTCTCTGGTCACAAATGAAGTGTGATTTTCCACGTCGACTTCGTTCTCAAGTTTGTTATTGTTTTCAAAAACAGACTTTAACGTCTCATTATTCATGTTTGCCGCACTCATTTAACAAGTCTTCGGTTATATTGAGCAAATCGTAATTGTTAAAAGCACGCGCCTTGAAGGCTGTTTTTAAACATGGGCTAAGCTGTTTTTGTTCAAATGTATTGTCGAGCCACGAATAAAGATTGTCTTTTACCTGAAAAATCTTTAAAGAATCCGCTAAAAGCGGCGCAATCTTTCTAATTTCCTGCGCTGAAAGATTTTTTAACAAACTGATGGCAGTCTCCAAGTCTGCGCTTTTAAGAAGAGCTTCAATTATGATCGCGTCCGAAGCACTATCACCAATATGACCATTAGAACGAAACCAGTTAACTATCTGGTCAAAACTTCCGAGCTTTCTCAAACAAAAAAGACGAAGTCTGTTAAGATTTGCCGAAGAAACACCTAGACCCTCCAGTTCTTCAATAGCTTTGACACATTCTTCGTGCTTGGATAATCGAAAAGAAATAATGGCTTTTAAAAGCAGTGAGTGCAATCTTTCTTCATAATTTGGAACATCCATTGAATTGAGAAGCGCAAAAGCTTTAGCGTCTAAACCAAGCGAAAAGTAAGCGATGGCTTTCTTCAAAGGAGGATTACTTTCGTTTCTTAAAATATCCACTGCGGACGACATAGACATTGGAACAATCTCAATACGAATTTCCGCGATTAAAAAACTTAAAATGAAAAATGTTATCAGGCGGCCTCCTTGCATAATCTTTTTAGTTTTTCAATTAATGTCGTTCGGTTTATATTCAAAAACTGCGCAGCTAACGATTTGTTTCCGTTTGCTTTGTTTAAAGCTCTTAGAATTAGCTCTTTTTCTATGTCCTGAAGCAACCGTTGAAGATCGATACCATCTAACTCCCAAACCCCAGTTATTTTATTGAAAAGGTCATTAACATTCTGTTCTTCGGGTGTCATATCACCTGTTTCCATTTCCTCTAAAGTTATATCGGCGACATTTTGCGCCGCTACCGTCTCTAAGACGTGTCTCGGAAGATCATTCACGGTAACCATATCTCCCTCAGCTAAAAGAACAACCCGTTCAAGAATATTTTGCAGTTCTCTAACATTCCCTCGAAAATCGTAGCGTGACAAGACTGACACAAATTCGGGACTGAGTTTAAGGCTTCTTGAGTATTTTCTGCAGAATTTATCAAAAAAATGCCTACACAAAACAGGTATATCTTCCCGTCTTTCTCTAAGAGGAGGCAGCTCTACGTGCACAACATCCAACCGATACAAAAGATCTTCCCGAAATGTGCCGTTCTTAACTTCCAAGTGCAAATTTTTGTTTGTTGCCACAACAAGCCTAACATCAATCTTTTCATCAGTAGAGCTACCCACTTTCTGAACACTTTTTTCCTGTATAATCCTTAAAAGCTTCGCTTGCAGCCTATAACTCATGTCCCCGATCTCATCCAAGAACAGAGTCCCCCCATGAGCAGATTGAAACTTTCCTTCGCGAGTGGTTGTAGCACCTGTGAATGCTCCTTTAACATACCCAAAAAGTTCCGATTCCAGTATATCCTCTGGTATTGCAGCACAGTTTAGACCTATGAAAGCACCCCTTCTCCCTGAGAGTCTATGAATAGCCCTTGCAATCAACTCTTTTCCTGTTCCACTTTCACCCGTAATAAGTACGGTGGCGTCCGATGGTGCCACTCGTTCTATCATTTGACAAATCTTTTTCATTTTGCTTGATACTGTAACAATACCCTCAAACATGCCTTTTACCTAAAGTTCTAGCAAATTAACCTATTAAGTTAATTGTCCGTCAAAATCGCCGTTTGAATGAATTGATCCTAACTTAGACCATAAATCCATAACTTCCTTGTTTTCAGAGTCTAGCTCAATAAAACGCTTTACCCATACTTTCGCTTCCTCGTAGTCACCAGCCCGTATCAAGAGGTCGGTCAATCCCAAGATTGCCCTAAGATTTATAGGATTAACTCTAAGAGCTTTCTTGTAAAACTCTCTCGCTGAGTTGACATCCCCATCGAACTCCGCCAGAAGCCCCAATCCAGCCCATGCAAGATCGAGGTTTGGATCTAACTCTACCGCTCGGCTAAAATGTTTTCTACTTGCCTCCAGGTCTTCCCGAAGAAGAGCTACTGTCCCCTTGATACCCAGCCACCTTGCGTTATCCGGAAAAGTATATTCAAAGTATTGATAATTTGTGTCAAAAAATTTTAACTCGCCCAGTAAAACCTTTAATTCAACCATCAAAAACTGAATTTTTTCTAAAATATCAGTCGGTAAATTTTTGTCATACACCTCAACTAGAACTTCAAACGCTTTGGAATAATCGCCGTGTCGTTTTAATTTTTCAGCCATTCTAATCTTTTCTTCAACGTTATCATCACTCATCTTTTCCGCAACTATTAACAGCTCGTTGTCTTCCTGGGTTTCATCCGCGCCATTTGCGCTATTTTCTACTGGAATATTATTGGAAGATGTAGAGGTTTTCTCCATGATCAAACTCCTTAAAACGTTAGCTGACTCGTAGTCCGGTTTCCTTTTAGCTATTTCATCGAGAATCATTAACGATGCTCCATAATCCTCGCTTTTATAAAGCAATCCTGCCAAAGTAAAACACAAGTCAATATTCTCATAGTTCGTCCTTTCAAGATAATTTCGTAAGGCCGAGATGGCTCTATCAAATCTATTTGTTCGGTAAGCTAACTCGACCAATTTAAAAAGCGGCACAAGCGGTTGTGACGAGTTATCAATGCTTCTGGCAAAAAATTCTTCTGCTTTCTCAAAATGTCCTTGTTCCATCAACATGATGCCGACTGCACAAATTGTTTTGGGGTTGTCGGGTTCAAAAACGTAGCTTTCAAGAAGCCACTGCTTTGCCTCATCGACTTTTCCTTGACTCAATAAGATAAGTCCTAATGCTCGCCTCAAGCGAGCCGAGGATTTGTTGGTTTCAAGCTCACTAAGCAACAGTTTGATCGAGCCCTCAAAGTCTCCTTTCCCAACAAGTTCCTCCACCAAATCAATAATTTCTTCCTCGTTTTTCCTGTTCATATTCAAATCAGTTCTAATGGTTTCTTCAAGGTTTCCTGAAAATTGAATTACACTAGCTTCTTTGTTTAGCCCCAAAGATTTTGATAAAGTTGCGCAGGAAAACTGACAATAAGGCTTAAAATAATAAGGCACATCGTTTAAGTACTCATAAGAACAACCGTAACAACTGGTTACAATTTTTCTTCCCAGAGCGCACGACAATAACTCGACGAGTGGGAAGCTTGTTTCAATCGCTGGATTGACAACGATAAGCGATTCTTTTATACGACAAATTAAGTCGTCTATGGTTTGAACGTAAAAAGATGGTCTTTCAAATTTTGCGTCAATTTCATCTAATAGAACTATTGTTGCAGTTTGCGCTCTCTCACAGATTAAGTCGACAAGTTTTCTATCAAACTCCCACGGTCCCAAAACCAGAAGGAAATCATTCACAGGCTTGTGCGGATGCTCTTTTAAAGCTTTTTGGAACAAAGTAAAACTTCTTAAATCGTACACGGAACACCAAGATTTTTTGAAATCGAACGTTATTTTCTTTGCGGCTACCTCCTGAAACCACTTGTAAAGCTTCGGGTTAGATATGAACCTTGAACCGATATGGCAGTCAACTACAACGGAAGGTGTAAAATCAGGCGGAGTAACTTCGTGTACCTCGGTTATCACATACCAGTTAGGGTCTGTACGTAAAGGCAAATCATTGGTTCGACCAAAGCACTTTTCGAGGAAGGAAGATATTATTGGAACTGATCTTGAGAATAAATACTGATTTCTATTTGTCATTTCTGTTGACCAAGTCTAAGACGGGTTTCGAGTTCGTCTAAAAGAGGTTCAACATTTAATTTCAGGGTTTCGGAGATGCCCCACCATGATTGGTAAAGCTGAGCCTGCGCGACTTTTTCGCATTCTTTGACAAGCTTCTCAACAATATCGTTTATCTGATATTTGTTATTTAAATCGCTTCCTGCAAGTTGTGTCACCGTGCCAAACCAGCAGAAAAACTCTTTAAGGGCGTTTACACCCGTTATCATCAATTGGTTAGCCTCCATTACTTTTCCTTCTGCAAAAAGCAGTCTTGACTCCCTGATAATTTTTAATATGGCACTTACTATGTACGGGGACTCCTTTAGCCTTGATCTTGCAAAATTTTCCGGTGTGTCGGTTTTGACGTCGAAAGACCCACCATGAAATTTGGCGAAAGGACCATTCCATTCCACATCTGATATTTGATTGCCATTATAAAGTATTTCCACGATCATGTTGTCAGGATCGATAAAACCTTTAAGAATTTCAAGAAAGTCTTCAAATCTTTCAATACCGGAAACATTCATTGAATACTCATGTCCGTCTATCCTTACTATTGCCTCTGACTGGTTTTGCATACACTTTTTAGATACTCTTTAATTGGCAAAAGTTTCACTATGGAACTGATAAAATTTTCCGTTGACGGAAAAAACATCTACCTTGGAATCGAAACCGAGAAAAACCATTTTCCCCTAATTAACGACACCGCAAAAGTTGCAGAAAAATTCTTGTCTTCCGTAAACCCTCGCAAAAAAATTGCGTTTTCACGATACCCCTTTCCTCATGTAACAGTAGGATCAATATCTATATCACACAAATTTATAAACAGGGTCAAAATCATATTAATCGCGTTTTCAGAAGACCTATCTCAGCTTGGCGTAGATTTGGAATTAGATACCAACAACACCCGATGCTTAAAAATCTTAAAAAGATATGGAATATCTTCCGATCTTTACGAGCCGGTTCAGTTATTTGGAATACTGGAAGCCGGGGTAAAATATTTCAGCTCAAAACTTACAAGACGGGTCTATCTAAATGAAATTGGATTGGATAATAACTTGGTATATCTGCGTTCATTAGACGATCAGAATGGATACCCTCTTTGTCTATCTTTTGATAAACTTCGGGTTAGTTTGGTTTACAAGTAATGTTCGGTAAAGAGGATATACGTGATTTTTTGTTGATAATTGTGGCTGTCATAATCGCGCGTGGCATGGTATTTGAACCGTATAGGATACCGTCTGGTTCTATGTACCCAACATTGCAAGAGGGCGATATTGTAGTGGGGAGTAAGTTGAGTTACGGATTTAGAATCCCCTTTACCTTTAATATGTTATTCCAATACAGGCCTGTTAAGAGAGGGGATGTGGTCATCTTTACAAGGCCGGATGATCCGCTCTCCCCCCTAAACGAAAACTGGACAAATTTTGTCAAAAGAGTTATAGCGTTACCGGGTGAAGAGGTTGAAGTGAGGAATACCAAAGTATTTATAAACGACGTTGAGCTGAAAGAACCTTACGCCAAATATTTTAAGGGTGGTCTGTACGACTTTCCTAAAACTAGAGTTCCTGAAGGAAAAATTTTTTTATTGGGAGATAATCGAGATGACTCGACCGACTCAAGATTCTGGCCGTACACTTTTCTCGATATATCGCGAGTCAGAGGAAAGGTTGTGTTTGTGCTTTTTTCTCTCTCCGATTTTGACAGGAGATTTATTTTGGTTAAATGATTGTCGATCTTAATCGCACAGCTATCAAAATTTCAGGCAAAAATGCTCTCAGCTACCTTGAAAATAGGTTAACAGGCATCGTTGATGATGAGGAAACTTTTCAGCCAAATTTCGCGCTATCACCAACCGGTAAAATCGAGGGATTTTACAGAGTTATCAAAAAAAAAGGAGAGTTCTATGTGATTATCGAATCTTCACCCCCAGAGGAGGCCATCTTGAGCCTTTTTCGTTTCAAAGTGGCTGAAAATATTAGCTGGACTGAATTAAACGACGTTAAAATTTACCACTCGTTGTTTGAACCCGTATCATTGCCAACAACCTCAATTGTAGGTAAGTCCGTAAGAACTGGTATGTGGGGATTTGACATCATATGCGAAAACAATCTTTTTGACACAATGAATTATCCGGCCCAAAAAATTTCGGAGTCGGAAATGGAGTTTGAAAAACTAAGGATTGCGTACGGAGATCCTTTATTTTTCGAAGAAGTTCCGGCGAGCGCAAGTTTTGCGGAGATCGCTCATATGTATCCTCCCAAAAAAGGAAAGTGTTATGTGGGCCAGGAAGTGGTTGAAAAATCTTTATCTATTGGTCGACCTCCTTATATCTTAAAACGATATAAAATAAAGCAAACTGATTTGGTGAGTGACGCTATTGATGCGGGTCAAACTATAGTGGACCTCGAATCAAATTTGGCTGTAGGAAAAGTGCTGACTTATCGTTCAGGCCACGGCTTTATTCGAGTAAAACCTGGTTGTTGGGGTGTAGGGATCAAGACGAGCACGAACATAATCCCGGTAATAGTAGAACCGGAAACGACTAATCACCAACCAGATGAATATCCCTGAACACAACGTAAAAAGTGATGCATGTGGGAAAACGCTTATCGTGAAATCGTATTTTGCCAAATAGAGTTTAAGGGCATTGAGTCCGATAACCAAAAATAAAAAACCAAAAGTTGCAAGGAGTCGTACACCCAACTTTAGGATCATAAAAAGCATAAAAAGATACGACGTTACAACGATTATATTCATCAACTCAAAGTCAACAGTTGCTTGGTAAATAATTACATTTTTTACCTCGTCAAAAACGAAATGCTTGGCTTGAAGGTTGAATAAAAGCAACTCAGATATTTTGCTTGTGACAAAATACTCAAGTGAAGATAAAAAATTCCGGTCCAAGTTGCTTGCCTTAAATGCGTGAAATAACACCACATTAAAAGTACCAAATACAAAAAGCCAGCTATAAAAGAAGAATTTGAGGTAAGTTGACACTTTCATTTGATGATGAGCGAAGCCAACTATGGGCGTCATAACGAGTAAACTAAGCAGCGAAAACTTAAAACTCAGTTTTGCAGCTTCGAAATGCGCCACTGCTATAGCTGCCGATGTGAAAGCGAGTAGAATCGCACTTAAATTAACAAGGCCCATAAGAAAAGAGGCGTGATTTGGCTTACTATGCCCGTCATAAGAAGTATTTGATGAGGTTTTGTTTCTTTTAAAAGCCATAACCCCCTTAACCGATTTTTTTCTTGCTTTTATTGGTTCATCTTTGGTCTTTTCTAACGATATATTCACACTGGCATTTCCGAAATTTCTTAATTCTTCAGAAATCGCCATAAAAGATTTTTTAACCACCTCGGTCGACACTGGCCTCAAATCAGGGTTTTTCTCAAGCATACTTGAAACAAGGTTAGCCAAAGAGGCAGGAATTCTTGTGTCAAGGTCTTTTAAGCTGCGAGGTACAAGTGTTGTGTGTTTTTCAAAGGCTGACTGGGTGGACTCTGATTCAAACGGACAAGAACCCGAGCAAAGTTCATAAGCTATAACTCCGAGTGAATACAAATCGGATTTAAAATCCGGTTTTTTCCCAAGCCATATTTCGGGAGCGACGTATCCAAAACTACCATAAACTCTATGGTCTAATTCCAAAGGATTGCTTGTTAGAAGGTTGGCAATGCCGAAATCAGCAATTTTACAATCAAGATTTTCGGTCAATATAATGTTTGCCGGTTTTAAATCGCGATGAATTACTCCAGCTTTGTGTATCTCCGACAAACCGTCGGTAATTTGAATCAGAAACTTCAATATTAAATTAAGTGGTATAGATCTAACCTTAGAAAGGTAACTCCTCAACGAATCCCCAGAGATGTATTCCATAGTGTAATACAAACATCCCTCAGCCCACCCTAGATCAAAAGTTCTTACCACATTTGGATGAGATATTTTTCTTGTGAGCTTTACTTCGTAGATAAATTTTTCAACATAAAGCGGGTTAAGGGTGGCTTCTTTTTTTATCACCTTCAAAGCCACTTTTTCATTCAACAAGCTGTCCTCAACAAGATAAACCTGTCCCATCCCCCCTTTACCGATCAAGGAAATAAAACGATACCGATCAGCAAACAGCTTGTTATCCTGCATCTAGAAAGACTTATCGGTATAATTTAGCAATATCTAAATGAAAATATTTCTTTTTTTGGTTCTACACATTTTGACAGAACCTTTCGATTTGTCATTTGAGAGAAAGTTACAAAACTTTTATCGGTCTCTTTGGAGCCCTTTTTGTCCGGGACGGTCATTGGCAGATTGTCCAACTCAACAAGCAGAGAATTTAAAGGTTGAAATAAGGCAAATGGTCATTGAGGGCAAAGACCTTAAATTCATAGTGTCGGAATTGAACTCCAGATACGGCCAAAACGTGGTCTCTTACCCATCCGAAAAGAAAGAAATTTTGATTGCAAAGTTACCCTTTTATTTCTTTGTTGGCATAGTTATTTTTTTCTTTTGTTTTAAGGCCAGAACCATATATCGGAACGCAAAGCATTAATACAGTTTTCCACATGTTGTCTAAAATCCACTTCAAGCTCTTCCGCGCCCCGAAGCAAAACATCTCTGCTGATGCCTTTGCTAAAACTTTTCTCGTTAAATCTTTTCATGACAAAATCAAACGTAAGATCCTCAAAGTTTCTGGAGGGATGTACCCTTGAGCAAGCATTTAAAAAACCGGACAATTCATCCACTGCGTATAAACATTTTGCCAGTTGTGTCACCCGTTGCACGTTGGTGTAATCGGCATGACCTAGTACAGCTTCAATTATGGAGTCAGAAAAACCATTGTTCTTGAGTATTGACACGCCGAGGTAGGGGTGACCATCCGGAGGATTTGTGTGTTTTGTGGTATCGTAATCGAGATCATGAACCAGCCCGGTTACTACCCACTCTTCATTATTTTGGTGAAAAAAATTTGCGTAGTAATTCATGCATTGAGCCACCTGCAAAAGGTGTCTAAGCAGGTTATCCGACTTCACATGACTGCGCACAAGTTCCCTAGCCTTTGCTAATAACATTTAAAGAACTTTAACTTTTTTTGAATCGACTGGCAACCAAAGTGACAAATTTTTCGTCGTTGCAAAATTCGTTCTCGAGGGCTTTTCGCTTTAATGCCCTGAGGCAACGTCCGAGAAAAACGCCCTCCGTAAACCCAAGCTTTTTTAGAGTGTTGCCATTAAACAAGAAAGTCACCTTATGCGGACGAGTGGCTTCAAGAACCAAAGTATCAAAATACTGTAGCGCTTCCAGAACCTGTTCATCAGATTGGATTGGCGGCTTATCCGCAATTTTAAAAAGTCTCCATAAGTTAAACCATTTGCCGGACTCAAGCCGAATTCGTCTCGCTCCCGATGGGCCGCAATGCAATGGTCTCATATGAAGTTTTACAAGCGTCTTAACCGCTTGAACAAACTCTTGTTCTAAAGCGAAACCTTTTAAGACTGCTTCCGCATACTGTGCTGACAAAAATTCATGGTTGTAAAATCGCCTTCTTTTATTTTTATCGATTACCAAAGACTGTGGTTTCGCTATATCGTGAAAAAAACCGGTGGCGACGAGAATTTGTTTCTCATAAGCCGACAACGAGTAGGTCCGAGAAATATCCTCGCATCTTTCAATTACAGTTAGAATATGGTTAGAGACGTCCTCAGTATGAAATTCGTTCTGGAGGAAGCCCCGTGTGAACGGCCATAAACTAAACAGCTCGTCTAAAATTAACATGTCATTCATAAACCTAAAAGCTTGTCCAACATAATCCGCTTTAAGTATTTTGAAAAATTCAGCCCCCTTTCTTTCAGGCTTCGCTTGTTGAAGACTTTCAAGGCTTTCCTTTATCTTCATAATCACGTCCTCATGAACGGTAAAACCTATACCCGGCCCAAACCTAACTGCCCTTAAAATTCTAACCGAATCTTCGGAAATTGAATTCAACGAAACTAATCTCAAGATCCTCATATCAAGATCTTTGAGGCCGCCAAAAGGATCTACAATCTCGCCCGTTGAAACATTTTGAGCAATCGCATTTACTGTAAAGTCTCTTCCCGAGAGATCCGAAATCAAATCACCCCTTATTTCCGTAAAGTCAAATGTTACATTTTCATGAAAAGCTCTCACTGTCTCATACCTGTCGGATAGCCTGAACCAAGAGATATTCTTTTTCCGCAAATATTCAACCACCTTTTGCAGATTTCCTACGATTAAATCAACCTCTCCTTGAAAAGGCTTGTTGAGAAAGTAGTCTCTTAGGTATCCTCCAACTAAATACCCATCTACTAATTTCGATACTGCCTGAATTAGTGAATTATTCAAGATATGTTCAGGTTGCAATTTTCCTAATCAGTAATAAAATATGTAATTCCTCCAGCTCGTAGGAACCTCCTCCCTGTCCCTGAGTATCGGGAGCCACAGAGGCTTTCTTGGGTGAGCAAGGAGGGTCAAGCCTGCCTCAGAAGGAGTTTTATCTCCTTTCTTTCGATTGCAAGAAGCACACGATGTGACCATATTCTCCCAAGTAGATTGTCCTCCTCTTGATCGTGGAATTATATGATCAATCGTTGCTGAAACCGGGTTTAATTTAGACCCGCAGTACTGGCATCGAAAACCGTCCCGAGCAAGAAGGTTCGCCCTTGTTAACGGCACACTTCTTCTGAAATGTTTTGCCATGTGAAGCAGTCTGACAACAGACGGCAAATACACCGATAGATTTACGCTTCTAATTACGTGATCATATGTTTCGATAATTTCAACTTTGTTGGCAAAATATAAATTAATCGCTCTTTTCCAAGTGATAACCTTTAAAGGTTCGTAACTTGCATTCAGAAGTAGAACCGGTTTGAAAGGCTTCATTATGTTTTATTTAAATTATCGGCCTTATAATTATGTTTATCAATAAATTTTAGGCACACGATAATTTATGAGAAATATCACCTCAATAAAAGCTGTAATAATCAGCCGCACCAGTTACCAAAAAAAAGATTATTTTGAAGCCTTCACTCAAGAGTACGGGAAAATCAACCTACAACTTTCGTTGAGAATTCGTTACTTCAGGCGTGTCGATGAAAGCGACTTTTGCGAACTTGATGTGGTGAACAGAGAACAGGACACTTGGGTAATTTGCGGAATTCACTCAATAAAAACTTTCAAAAAACTGCGTCAGAACACTTTTTGTTATGCGCTCTGGTGTGTTGCTTCAGAAGTTATCCGAAAATCTTTCGGTTATGAAGTACCGTATCCGGATGTTTTTCAGGCCCTTTTGCGGTTTCTGGCCGACCCGAACCACTTTACCTTAAAAAATCTCCTGTCCTGCTCCGCAATTGAGCATGGGATATCTGACTCATCCACGGATACATACCAGTCCATAAAAGCATTGGAAAAGGCTTTGGATATACAAGTACGCTCATATGGGGACTTATTGAACTTTAATTATCTAACAGAAACTACTTGAAAAGCTGTGGCGAAACGAGTTTAATACAAATACTAGTATGCCGAAAAAGCAGAACGTTGAGGCTCATGCAAAGGAAGATTTGTATGAGAATTGTTTAAGTGAAATTTACTTTAGCAACGATTTTAAAGCTGAACGCAACCTGCTTGCAGCGGTGCTAGCCAGAGCTATTTGCGACGCTTTTGGAAGCGCCGATGTGGAAAAGCATGTTCGAAGAACAGCTCGTCAGTGGATTTTTGGTTCAAACGATCCTTCAAAACCTTTTTCTTTTGAGTGGGTGTGTAACAGCCTCGAGATAGATCCTTTTGAATTAAGAAGAATGCTTCGAAATTACGAACTTGACCCTAAATTATTCGAAGATAAGTTCTCGCTGTTAAAGTAAGTCTATAATTATTTTAGCTCTCGTCAATTTTCCGGAACTTGCGTGAATGTGTTTTTTTCTTTTTTCGCTGAATGAGGTTATTACGAGGATTATTCTGGTTTCTGGCTTTGATTATCATATTCAAACTTTGGCAAAGCTCTATTGAAACTGAAAACTTTAAAGGCTTCTTGATCTCCGCAATTCACACTCTTTTAGCATGGTTCTTTTTTGACTTCTTTGTTCTACGTCGCCCCGAGTAAATCTTATTCGAAAATCTCAAGTGGACCAAAAATGTAGTTTTTTTTGCCGAACTTGTTCATTCCCATCAAAATGTTTTGACACTGCATTGCAAGATCCTCATCAAAAACCTCGCCGTTTTTGTGCAAATCGTCCAAGTTAACTGAGCGCATGGACAAATAATAGTCTGGATCCAGGTTTTTGGACGTGCACTTAAATTTAAAGTTTTCGAAAGTCTCTTTGATATTGTGATCGGACACCTCAAAATACTTGAAAAACCTTCTTTGCATAAATCTCATGCAAAGATCACTTAAAATAGAGTCCTTGCTCTTTGACCATTGGATCAAGTGATAACGAAACCATGACTCGCTATTAACGTAAACATCTTCAATACCGATGTCATTCCATGAAGCACATCGCAAAAATCTGACCATAGTCTCATCCGCAAAAACTTGGTTGTGAGATAAAAATTTTGCCCGCTTGACGATTTTTTCTAGAAGAACCTCTGCGCTAAGAACTTTTGGATGGTAGAACACCTGATCGTACATCGCAAACCTTGACAAGAAGAAACTTAAAAGGGTTGGAATCCTCCGTTTTTTTATCCCCAATTTTTCCTGTTTTACTATAAGGCTGTCAATGAGGGCGTCTACATTGTAAATTCCAAATCCAACTCCCGATAGAATAGAGTCCGTGTATATCCAACTACCCCTGTCAACATTCCAAAAATCGCCATGAAGAAGCTGATAACAGTATTCGGGAGCCAGCCGCCTTTCCTGTCCAAGCAAGTCAGTTAAATAATCTAGAATTTTATCCGGCAGATTAATCTCACTTTGAAACCAAGAGCTGGTTATGATTTTCAGTCCCAATTTTTCATGAAAATCCTGCTGGTCGGGGAACCATATGCGCCAAGCAAGATGACTGCCCGGCGCTAAGTGACCTATATCATGCAACAAACTTGCCAGCACTAGGGAATAGGCTAGTCTACGGACTGTTCCAAAATTTCCAGTTTCTTTGCACATCTATACATTAAATATGCTGCATGAAGCGAATGGCCAAACCTGGTGTTTTCCGAAAAAGGGAAAACATATCGACAACAACCGGTTTGATATACATCCCTCAATCTTTGAAGCCACCTACAGTCAAGTATCGACATAAACAATTCCTCCACCGGTGGCGGAAATTCAAAATCAAGGGTTTTGTCGACTAAATAAGAAAAGTTTCTGGTAACCACAAAAAATATTTTAGAAAAAATTTGAAATTAACGATATTTTTCGTCAAATGGGAGAGGCGCTGTGTTTAGAAAACTGATTGATGTCCCGAAAGAAGTAATTATACGAGCTCAGCGAACAGCATTTGTTTCAAAGTTCATAATACTGCGTGAGACAAAGATTTCCCCCGCTCATACTGTTATCGAAATGCTGACGTGGGAAGATAAGACAACCTATCTCGAGTTAGCGAACGCGTTTGAAAAAATTTTTAAAGTGACAGGACGAGATAAGACCTACCTTAAGGACATAAAAAAAGCGATAGAACATGCCAAGAACCTGTCTATCGCATTTGTGAATGAGTATGCCCGACGATCCGGGCTTTCTTTTCTCGAGTCGCTTATAGACTATGAGAAATCTATCTTCATACTTTTTGGACCAAATTATTTGAGCTCAATAATAGGCTGGTGTCCCGCATCAATTCTGGCCAGAAAATACGAACCAGTTCAACTGAGGAAACTATCGGAACATTTAAGGAAATTAAAAAATTCAAGACACAAAAGAGGTAAAAATTTTCTGACTTGCTACCAAGCGGATAAACTTGTTTCCCACAAGGTTATAGGACCCCAAAAAGTTCTCGTACGAGCAAAACGGAAAGGATAAAAAATCGTCGATATCAAATTTTTTAAACGCAGATCCGCACATTAAAAAATTGTTTCTGTCCCACTTGTAAGGCAAAACATCGCTTCCGAATATTTGAGTTGAAATTTTTGAAAAAGAATTCCCTATCACCATGTTTTTTTGAAGGTAATTCAGGAAAACCGCCCTTCTTACGCCCAGGGCGTACTTAAATGGGGCATGATTTAAAAGATATGAGTCACCTATCTTCGTAAATTCGCAGCCAAAGGGATCTTTTATTTGAGTCGCTCTAATGAAATTCACCTCACAGTCTAGAATTTTGACGCTACCATATTCCAAAGATTTGTATTTTCGAAGGGGAACATGTAAAGACGAAATCAAAACATCAAAACAACCTGTATTGCGGGTGTCTGCAACAACGCAAAAAATTCTAGATGGCTTAAAAACATGAAGTCTTTCAAGTTGTTTTTCCAAAAAAGAATAAACTCCCCCATTTTTGAAAAACGCATAAAAATGAGTATGAAAATCTACCAAAACCATTTAATTGTAGTAAATGTCACTTATTATGAATGGGTGCTCCCATTTAGAACGAAGGTCGGATATCAAAAGACTTGTGAGGTCTTTACAATTCAGCGAGAAAGTGATCCCGCTTAACTGAGCAAGCGCAACCGAGCGGTTTTTGTCTTTTAACTGCCTTAAATTGATTTGTTTCTGACAGTTGTTGTCTGGGCTTCTAACCATCAAAATAACGGGACGGTTTAGAGGTGAGGGCCACTCAATCCTAAGATGAGACACCGAAAGAGGTCTACGGAAAACAAAAATCGTCTCCCCTTCCCCAATTCCAGACACTTTTACATGTTCCGGAAATTTTTTGGCAAATCCCACCTTTCCCAACACAACAGAATCTATCTCGGCTATAAGATTATATCTAGGATAAAATTGACTTTCGATGAAATACGCGTCAAGTTTTTTTTTCGAATAAACCGGAGGGTCAAAAAAAACACAAAGAGAAATTATCCAAACACAAAGAGGATATACTTTTAAATTTAGTAAAAAATAAGCATTAATTGTTAAAAAAATATAAATCCATGAATTCGGAAACACTGGATCCAAGAGTCTTTCCAAAGCGGTCACGGGAAGCACGGGGCCAAAAGTCTCGATTTTTGAAGAAAGCGATTCAGGGACAAACAGAAGGAAGAAAAATACAAGCAATTTTTGATTTATCTTCAAATCAAGCCATCGCAACAGCAAAAGACAAATGAAGACTATTAACAAACCATACTGGGGAAATACAAAATAGGAACTTAGAATAATAATGTAAAGTATGCTTTTTAAAGTAACGCCTTCCTGAATAGTAGTGGTTATAACTGCAAAAATTGCGAAGAAACTGAATAAACCGCCGTAATCTATCCTTTCAAAGTCATAAAAGGATTTTGACGAAAAGTAGAGTGGATCCCACCGCAATATTGCCGGGTCAGCCGGCATCATTCCAAAAACAGGCCTAATATGAAAGACATGCATAAAAGCCGCGCAAGTAAAGATGAGTAAAAGCTCCTTGAAAACCTGATTCTTCAAAAGTTTAAAACCTAAAAAACCAAGACTTAAGCAGTAGACCAGAAAACAATTATGTCCCACTAATAAAGACGATAGAACAAGTACTACTCGCCTTAAAGGCGACAAAACAGAAACATTATATAAGTATGAAACTACAACTATGACCAAGGGGAGTAGCGAAAAACCAAAAAGATAAATCGTAATAAAGAATGCGCTCAAACTATTCAACAAGCCTGATTTATACACAACCAGAAGAACGAAAATGAATCCAACAACAACCAACACTCCAACTTGCCAAAAAGAGTTTAGCTCGTAAAAACCGCTAAAAGTGCCGTCAAAAATTTCGTGCGTGCTAATATTAAACAGTTCTTTTAAGAAATCTATCATTTTTGAAGCGAATTAAAGATGCGTATTGAACCTCTACTACAGTTCCGGAGACCTATGAGAGTAAAACCACTGACATCAACGGGAATTATTGCGTCGCACCCATCGACCTTTAGGTGTTTGTTAAAAGCGTACTTTACAGGTACAAACTCCTGGTCTTCGGGGAGATAAAATTCTATCTCGTTCAGTCTTACTTTAAGTGCTTCCGAGAAAGGAATTACGTGGCATGTACTCGCCCTTTTGAAAACCGAGAAGGGCCCAAAGTGAAATACCCTTCTGTATTTATTCTTCTTAATCTTTGAGTTTTTTGAAATTATTCTTTTCCAAAAGCGTCGATTGGTAATTAAAAAATCTGGACAAATAGCGTCAACGGCATTTTCAAACTTGTGCGTTTTCCTACCGTCCGCTACTGGCACGATCTCGATTGGTTTCCAGCTTCGATGAGTTGGGAAATAAGCAACGAACTCTTTTTTGACAAGATACGGAAGCACAGCCAGATGGCCACCGGAAAAATCATGAAGCATATGTCCAAGAAAAAGAAACCGTTTTTGATCCGAGTTGTTTGACCATTCAATAAATCTCAAATAAGGTTTTTCCAAAACCGAGAACGTGTCAAAACTGGCATTTTTAAAAACAAGTATTGTTTGTAAACACGACAATATCAACATTGAGGTAAGTAAACATTTGCAAAAATGATTTAATCTGCCAAAAATACTCGAAATATAAACAGCAGCTGGAACTGCCAAAGCAATACCCAAATGACTGGCAACACGGGAAAGCTCAAGTTTAGGAAGGACAGAGCCAAATCCCAACGCCGCTACTAGATAACCAATTATTAGTAGCCGCACGCTATTTGACACATGTAAAAAACCAAAAGGAACCGAGAAAAGTATTAAAGGATTTATCCCAAGAAGTGTGTTCCGTAGCAACTCTTTAATCCCATGATGAAAGACGTAGCCAGTATCTCTTGTAATTAACCATCTGTCGAAAAACTCTGAGTATATCAAGCCGTGAAAAATAGTAGCTATTGGCAGCGCTAAACTGGTTGCTAAAAGTACCACCAAGTTAATCGAAAACCCATTGAAAATAAGCACCTGAGCCAAAAGCGGAACCAAACACAGGATATTAAGAGGCCAAAAAGACCCTAAAAATAAACATATCCACAAAGCTATTTTGCTTAAAGCAGTAGCATTTTTATTCCACGAAACTAGTATGCTCCCCGCAATCAAACAAAAATGCGCAGAAAAAATATAGCCAAGAGTTCCGTATTTTAAGCCCCAACGGAATAAATGCAAACTTGAACACAAGCCTAATATAAGAAAAATGAGCGTAGAAAATTTGTCAAATTTTAAAATTCTTGAGACTGTAAAAACTGTCAAGAAACTCAGGACAAATACGATGAAGAAAACAAAAACATTGAAACTCTCGAACAAACCAAGAGGCCTAAAAAAATAAAATAACAATCCAACGGGAATACTCCCTGTAGCGAATATGTCAGTCCAATTAGTTCCCATATTCCAAAACGGATCATAAGAAGGTAAAAGAAAATTCGAGTTTAAAATTATGTTAAAACGATAGTAAAAAGAGGGTAAATCATCCGAGAAAATTAATGTGTCCCCGACTGTCCTGAAATAGTTGTAACCCGAACCAAGTATTAACACTAAAACGAAGAATTTCAAAATTAGGTCTACAGGTGGTTTAAATACGAAAAACAAAGCAAGAAGGACTAAAAATTCCGCTACATAAAAGTAGTGACTAAAAAAAGCTTTTCCAGAAAACTGGTTGTGAGACAAAAGAAGTAAGAAAGGAAGAAAAATGATAGTGTTGGGACTAAAAGCAGGCTTTCCGCGCAGTAGCAGCAAACCAATTAAAATAGACAAACATCCCAGCAAACCGGTTTGACGAAACTGATCTGTAATGCCAAAGCTAAAAACTGGAAAATAAAGCCCCCCGCCCACTATTCCGTAGGTTATTAAGCCGACTCCGATTGTCAGCAGAAATGAGCCCAGCATCGTATCGTGTTTGATTAACGGTCATATATATGCTAAACTTTTAAATATGGAAACGGTAGCTGGAACTGAAGAAATTAGTTCAAGGGTAAGGAACATCATCGCGGAACAGCTCGGTGTTCCTTTGGAAAATATTAAAGACTCGTCTAGGTTTATGGACGATTTGGGAGCAGACTCGCTTGATATCGTTGAGTTGATAATGGCGTTAGAAGAGCAGTTTGACCTTGAAATTTCAGATCAGGAAGCTGAAAAAATTCAGACAGTTGGGGACGCTATTGAATTTATTCAAAGAAAAAAATCAGAGGCTTAGTTTAGTAATCGTGATTTAGGCTAAACCACTCTAGGTAGGGTAAAAAAGCTTTGATACCTCGTTGTTAGTTAAGGCAGGTACAAGGCTGATTAATCTTTCATTCATATAAAAAACTGAAACGACCGGGCGGTTTAGTATGGTAGGAGTATGAGCCTTTTCCGAAAATTTGGCTTTAATACAATACAGGAAAAAATTTAACCTTTCTTAATAAGATACTGCTGTTACTTTATCTAAAATACCAACAAGCCAGCTAATTCATAATAAGAAAAACAGCAGACTTTTTCAAATTTCGTCAAATTTTAATTTTGGTAATCCCGAAACTTTCAAAACATAATTTCTTGTACAACCAAAACGAAAAGCTATCTTCCAGAGTCTGAGAAAGATTGCGAGTACAGTACTAACGCTTCAAAAGTTCTGCACACTCAAATTCTTTATAAAAACTATCCAAAATAAATCTAATCAAAGCTTACGTTTTTCATTTTATAAAAACCCGAACGCTATTGACCTTGTTAATCCTAACGGCATACCCCAGCCTTGCTATATCTGCTATGCCGCGCGCCATAAATAGCTGATTTCCGCATCTATACTCCGCATACATTTCAAAAATTTTAGTTTCTGTGGTCGTTGAGTTGCTTAGCTTTTGTGCTATTTCCTGATTTGCAATCAACTGTTCAAGTTGTTTTAATTTCTGAAACTGATTAAAAGGGCCGTCTAAAGATACTCTAAATTCAAGAATATTTTTGAGGTCGATTGAATCAATCTGTGGTACTAGCGCCCTGATTACAAGATCAGGGGCTGAATTAATGTCTATGTTCGTTGGGTTCAATTCCGAAAGTCTTACAAATGGCATAATTCTAACAATACGGTCTGCTGTGAAACCTGGGACACTCAGCAATTCATTAAAATCTGTAGGTTTAAAATTCCCAAATAACTCGTACCCATATTCGGACTCAAAGCCATCGCATTCGTCTAGCTTGACGGACGAGTTATCATAGTCTATGAAATCAACTAAGCTTGCTACCGTCTTGCATGAATCTAAGGCGAATTCCCTTCCTTTGTCGTCAAACCAAACCTGTCCGTCATTGTCAAAACCAAGCAGTCTGAACAACCTGATAAGCATTTCGGCTCTTTCCTGAATTACGGAAGTTAGTGGCACTACTGAGTTTAACGGAATTTTTCCTTCGGATGGAATAATTTGCAATTTAAGCTCGCAACCCTCTTCCGACAATTTTAAATCATTCCGCGCAAAAAATTGGCTCAAATTGGCGCTTTTCCTAAAAGGTATCCATAAGTCATTGTGATAATCAATTTCGCGCGAATTGTCCTCCATCAACAACTGCTCGGCAAAATTCAAGGCTGAGTTCAGTTGCAATAAAGCTTTATTTGAATTAATATACTCAGATATTGTGAGGCTGGCATGATAGGCTTTTAGCAAGAACATAGCATAAATGAATGAAAGAACAAGAAACAGGCTTGTAACAACCAGTAAAACCACTCCTCTCTGCGAGTATTTCACTTAAAATTTTCGTCCAATTACCTCAACGAAGAAAATCGCACCGAAAGATACTGCGTAAATCACCGAATATATTATCAGTCGACCAAATGCCGAAAAATCAGACAAATCAACCGAAATTATCGAAAAGATACCAATTAAGCTCGCAAGAAGTGGCCATATCATATCAAATAGATTGCCTAAGAATGCGGATAATCCCATGGAAGCAAAACCCAAAAATAAAAAATAGAACACCGTGCTAATGCTTAGCGCAAGTGCCAAAAACTGAATGTCTTTATCAAGTTCTGTGAACCAGGTTTTTAAGGAAATACTGTTGCTTTCCAAAAGAAAAGTCGAAACTATTAATATGACAAATACACATAATTGAAAAGCTAGAGCTAAAAGGTTAATTTTATGTTTGCCTTCTGCATAAAGGTATCGGGATATCACCAATCCGGTTATGCCAAAAGGAAGGCCGTATAGAAGGCATCTTAAGGTCTTGGCTATACTTGCTACATTCTCTTGTGACAATGCCCATGAACCGTAAACTATACTGACCAAAAGATCAGACACCCCTATCAAAAGACCTGCAAAAAAAAATCCCAGCCTCGATGCCAAGTAAAAAGCTTTTTTTAGTATCGCTAGGTTTTCTTTCATTTTTCCTACCACGAAATATGATAGCGAAACATGAGCCAGAGAAACACCTATGATACCGTATGGTATCTGATACAGCCTGTCAGCATAGTTTAAAGTGGCTATACTTCCCTGTTCAAAAAAGGAGGCTGTAATCGTGCTCACAAAAACAAGCAGTTGATAAAATGTTGAAATTAAAAGACCAATTGCAAAAAACCCGATGAATTCTTTACACAGACTTTTAATCTGATCAAACTTAAATGGACTAAAAAATTTTCTAAGCAGCAGCAAGCTAATGATAATGAAAACCACTGACAAAACGAAGGTTACTGTAACTAAACCTTGAAATGTTTCATAAGGCTCTTGTCTACCATAAATTAAATAAAGCGCAAAACACAAATTAAGGGCAATCTGAACAAAAGCTGCAAAACCAAATTTTTTATAGTAACTTAGAACATTATTTAGGACGAGAACGACTGTCATACATACAAGATACCAAGACACAAAACACAGACCTGACGAGGCCAAATAGTAAGTTTCTATACTAAGGCCGGGAGCAATGAGACTGATCCATGTCTTGGGGAAAACGCACATGGAAAAGGCAATTAAGCATGAACAACAAATTAAGAAAAATAAAGCAAAGGTAACATATTTTTTAAGCAAACCCGCCTGCTCCGCTTTTTTCATCACGGGAAGTAGAGCGTTTGAAGCGGCTCCTTCGGCAAAGACACTTCTAAACAGGTTTGGTATCCTGAATGCGACCAAGAAAGCATCTGCGTAAATGGAAGTTCCAAAAACTCTGGCGAAAGCTACCTCTCGAAAGAAGCCTGTTATTCTGCTAATCGCATTAAGGCCAGTAAGTTTGAAGATATCCTTGAACATTCACTTCATACTGCAATTTTTTGCGAGCTTGAAATACTCTGAATGAACGTCAACTCTTCTAGATAAAACGTTTTGATTGGAGTCCAGCACCTGGGAAAAAGGCATTAACTGGGTTTCTTGCCATTCCCGAAAAACAATTCCACTCAACCCCATTTCAATAAACTTCACTGCCCCCCACCCCAATGTAAATCCGTATTCAACGTCATACGCCAAAGGTCTGGCACCCCTGAGTTCAAATCCAAGATCCTTGTGTATAAAGATTTGATCTCTGTAACTTTTTTTTAATTCATGAACAATCAAATCCCCTACCGGAAATTCTCTGTACTGGTATCTGCCAAATTGGTCTCTCGGCGCATTAGACAAAATGCTGTCATCTAATTTTGACAAAATTCCTTCCGCTACGATGTAAACACCCCAGCCTTTTCCCGCCCGCATTCTGGTTTCAATCACGTTCATCACGGCGTCCACTACCTGAGCTAGACTGACCTGCGCCGAGAACTCCTCCGGTATTAGTAATCCCTGAGCTCCCGAAGAAATGGTAACACCCGCAGACAAAAAACCCGTGTTTCGTCCCATGCAAGTCACGATGAACCATCGTTCAGAACTTGAAGCATCGTTTATCATGGTCTGAACCAATTCAGAACCGACATTCCTAGCAGTTGAAAAACCCAGTGTGGGCGCAAAATTTGGTAAGGGCAGATCGTTGTCGATTGTTTTCGGGCAAACAACAATATTGATATTTTCAAATCTCTGTTTTATCTGGTTTGATAGAAATGTAGAACCATCGCCTCCAATAACTACAATTCCTCGGATGGCCATTTCATCCAAAAATTCTTCAAAGTTTCTTAAAGCATGACTGTCAATCAAAGGGTTAGTTCTCGAACACAAAATGTAAGATCCACCTTGAAATTGAATTTCGCTGATAAGATCGCTGGAAAATTTTACGACATCTCTTCTCCAGTCTTCAAAAAAGGATTTAAAACTATGCTTTAAACCCACAACTTCAACCCCTTTAATGCAACAATGATGGTAAATTCCCGCCAAACAGGCATTAATGCCAGGCCCTGGACCCCCACTGACGAATACTCCCAAAGACTTCACAATAGCTTTACGGCAAAAATTTTTTTAGAATTAATATTATCAGACTAATTAATTTGAGTGCCAGAAATAAAAGTTGAAACCAATCGCTATAAGACTCGAGGACTGGCAGGGTTGATATGCTTAACCTTTGGTGAGGTTTCCACGATTGCTCGTGTTCCGAAAGAGATTAAGCGTGCCGTTAAATCTATGAAAATAGTTCAAGATTTACTTATTACGATCTTAAACATGATGAGACAATCCAAATTAAGGGATCGAGATTTATTTGATGCTGTCTCGTCCGCAAACACAATTTTGAACCAACTTGCTAGCACATTGGAAAATATATTGTCGTCAGGAAGAATTGACCTAGCCATAATTTCTCAACTTGATAATGAAATCAAACAGCTTGAGCGAATAGCTAAAGGCACGGATCTTTGGAACAGGATCAAGCGTTTATTAGAGAAACTTTGCGTTTGGATTGCAAGGTTTGAAAATGCTTTAGACGCTGTCGACGAAGAAAGTGTGCAAAATTTCAATGATCGTTTTAAATTCTCAGACGAAAACAACAAACTCAGCTTCAGAGTAGGCGGGGAAATTTTTTCAAAAACCAAAAAAAAAGTATCAGGCTGTAAAATTTCTGGAGGGATTTTCGGCGTTGTTTTGTCCGATCAAGAAGGTAGGTATGAATTAATGATTCCTAAAGGTTTTAGATTTTTCATCTGTCCTCAGTGTTTGTCAGACCCTTTGTTTTATTCGGGGACAGCAGATAACGACCAAACGAATCTAAATTTTGATTTACTAGACACAAAGTAGCTTTTGAGCTACGTGTGACATACATGTCTGCGTTTTCAAAATGATTTTGTAAATACGCCTGTTTCTATAGCAGCGATATTTCGATACACAAAGTTTTTAAAAAGTACCGTCTGAAAAGACGCAATTGGGAAAAAGATTAGTTCAACAGCAGGTAGCAACAATCAAAAAAGATTAGTCCATACTTAAAAAATGGATTTAGATGATAAGTTCTAATATGTTTTGAATAGCCCTCAAGCTTAGGATATCGTCACTTTTTATCGCTCTCGGAAAACTCTCTACCCAAGATCGTTATCTAGTGGGATAGTTCCTTTGAACACTACTTAACCCACACACTGGTTGTCACAATATTCGTCTCCCTTGCCTAAATATTTATACCTTGTTCCAGCACTGATGTTCCCATGCAAGATGGCATACTGCTCCATGACGACAGTAAAATTAATAGATAAATACCAAAGGCGTCTAGATACAATCGTTGTTTCCCTTAACGCATTTTCTTGTCAAGACCCGGCAAACTATACCTTTTCAAAATTGCGCAGATATAATCTCCCAAGATTACATACACTTACCTTATCCATTATCATGAGCAGGTGAGTGCAGTTTCTTGATCCTCGGCTTTAAATATTGACACGTCTTGGGGGACGGGGGGGCAAAATTAGACACGCCTCTAGAGACTTTTGCGCCATTGAAGTATTCGATAAAACCGTTACTCTTTATTAATTTCTTTAATAATTTCTTTTTATTACCTTATATCCATTCGTAACAAGCCAGGCCGACACGCGTTATAGATGAACTATTGTTTTAAGAGTTTTACAATTATTCGAGCATACTTGAATTTAGCATGTGGGTATATCTTTCGAGACAATTTGAAATCCAAATAATTTTAGACAGATTTATTCCCAAAGCCAAGGGAACAAAAAAGTTACAAACGAATATAACTGCCCCTTAAGACTAATCACTTCTCTGGGAATACTTTCAAAACTTTATTTAATTTCTGACTTGCATCACGTAAGATAGTACCCTTAGGACTGCACACCATCCAACTGGAATGAGCTTGTTTAATTAATTCGCTTAGTCTAGAACAAGCCTGATCGACCTTTTCTGTAATTAGTATATTAACTCCTTTTCTGGTTCCACCAAGGTATGGGCAGTTTTGTCTTCGTGCTGTATCTTGTAAAACTAGAATTTTTTCTTTATGTTTGAAAATTGTCCACTGGAAGATGGAGATCTTCAAAAATATGAGCCCTTAATAGTGACTCGACGCTAATTTTTTAAAACTGATATTTTTTCCCCCGGCTCTAAATTGAAGGTAACACCCTTAGCATCTACCAAAATTAAATTGCTGTCTGGTAGTGTAAACTTGGAGGCAGAGATAGTGTAGCCTTCCTCCGTGTAAATTTCAAAAGACTCTAAGGCTCCTTTAAGGAAACGATATTTTGAATTTTTTTCAGGAATTGGAAGGCCTCTTTCAATAAAGTATTCATCCGACGCAACCCATATAGGATCAAAACTTACATATTTAACCGTTAACTCCTCGAGTTCCAAGGGAGGAAGTTTTTTAATGGGAAAACAGTTTCCTCGCAAACACATCGAGCTTCGATTAATATAATTTTTCACGCCTGAAACATAAAAACTTGGGTAGTTTTTAATACCAAAATTACCGTCTTCCGGTTGTTTTTCAACTTTTTGCAAGGTTTCTAAATCATAAACAAATGATTTTTTCGTATCAGCTTCCAAAAAAATCGTGTCAACACTACTTTCCTTTTGTATTCCTTTCTCCGCAAACTTTGAGGCACAACCTACCAGAAAAATAGCCATAAAGAGAGCAACTAATTTTTTTGCCTTCTTAATCAACCCTCCTTTGACCTGGTTTTTTGACATTTAGACCTAATGTTAATTGCAACTCTTTGCCCAGTTCAATAGGTTTTTAGCGTAATCCTCATTAAGGTACAGTGGAACATAAGTTTGCGTGCAAAGCACATTTTTTACCGGAAAATAAAAATCGACTAATGGATCTGGTGACTCTAATTCCAACGAGTAGTACGCACCAGCAAAACTTTCCCCATCACAAAAACTGAAATGGTTTAGGTTGAAACCTCTAAGTTGAGACCTAAAAAAATCAATTTTTCCCGAAGGGGCAAAGTCTATAATTGATCCTGTCGAAAATGAAAAGTTGAGCGAAAAATTTAAAATATTCCCACCGTTAGCCTTTTTGTTGCCAAACTTTAATGCTGACGCCAGCAAGCCACAAGAAAGTCCTTCGATAATGACAGGTTTGCCGGAAAACACATACTCCCTCATTGACTGAACAAACTTCTGTGTTTGAGACGCTAGGGTCAAAACCTCCAAAAAATTACTGCCTGTGATCCATATTAGGTCCGCATCTTTTGGTATGGATCCCTGAATTGTAGGAGAAAATGTTTTGACCGAATGTCCAAGAAGATTTAGGTAAAGCGCATTTTCCTTGAAAGTAAAGTTAAAAAACGAGTCTTCTGAAAAATAAATCGTCAATCTGGATTGACTTTTCCCCGCGAAAGGGACTGTGTCCGGAACATCAATCAAGGATTTTAAATCACCAATTTTGCCATTCGAACCACTGACAGCGCTCTGGGTTAATTTCTGAATAACAGCATAGTCAAATTTGGGAATGTGATATTCCGTATAACCAAAATCCGGAATAATTGGCTCATATCCCTCTATCATAATCATTTTGTCGTCATTGTCCAAAGCATGACTGAACGTAAAACAAAAATTTAAAGCTCCTGATTGAATCAGTTGTTGGAGACAAAATTTTTCCAACTCTGTTACCGATGAGCCATCTATCGATCCTACGAGAAACAAGCTCTTACTTAGAGCTTCCTCGATCCAAAACGAGATATCTCTGCTCGGGAACAACACAATAACTGCCTCAGAGCCCCGAGACGCTAAATAGAGAGCTTTTTGTTGGTTTTTTCTAAAAGACATCGCATCAACGGTTACAGTGTTAAACCCTGTTAATAAATTAATTATTGACCCTATAAATGGCGAGTCAGAAACCACTAGAACAGAGGGATTGATGTTTCTCGCTTCAAGAATTTTCGATATGCAAAAAACGGAAAAAATTTTTAAATTCACAGATTCCTGAAAGGGGAAAACCCCTACCCCAAGCAATTTCATGCTAAAGCTTTCTCGCGATGATTTGGTCTACAGGCGGATTAAAACGGTTAATCCGCGATTTTCTTAAAGAATAATGCAGAAATACCTTGGACACTAGAAATATTTTTACCAATTGCTGTTTTAGGTGCCAGAAAGGTAACGCTTCTGACAAGCTGGGCTCTTGAGGCAAATACTGTTGAACCAAGTTCTAGTGCGTTTTCATATTCTGATGTATCCGATAATACACATATCACGCCGTTTGAGAAAGTCAAACTTTGAGCCAATATCAAGCAGTTTTCCGAGTACTCACTGTTTTTGATACCATCCCAAAAACGGTATTGACTGGAGATTGGGGTTTCATACCACCAAGACCTTAACCACTGCATAGAAGGCGCCGAAAGGGGATTTTTGACGAGATTGACAAATACGAAAGGATACTTTTTTTCGTCGCTAATTGATACTAAACTTGCCTGATAAACCCCTTTGAACCAATTATTACGTAATGAACAAAGCTGTGATATCTTCCTTAAGACCCGAGCGACCACATCGCGGTCCTGCGGGTAAGCTTTGTGTGACGATACAAAGGTAAGCTGTTCCTGCCACGAACGCGAATACCCGGACGGTGAGGGAGCTGATAAATACGCCGACCCATCTCCATGTAAAATCAATGCAGTTGCATATTTCAAAAAACTGCCAAGTCTAGACGGCAACGCTCCAATAAATGAACGAAAATTTACAAGATCCGCAAAGGTTTGAGCAGTATAAAATGGCTTAAAAACCTCCTGAAAGTCTTTAAGAGAGACAAGTTTAAATGAGTAGTTCTGCAAGGTTAAAACGGAAACGGGCAAATCCGGTTCTTCAATCAATCCTTGATTAAACTTGAACCACAGTTCGCATGACGCCAGCGCAATACATGGTATACCAAATTTTCCCGCCAAAAGCAGAAAAGCACTACCGTTCGAATTTACCTCAACAACAGGGAACGGTCCTTTAAAAGGAAACATTTTAAGCAGTCGCAAATACATTGCAGGTCGCACCGGCGGATTAAAAGCCAAAGTTGAAAGCCATTCACCTGAGATATCTTCCATCGTCAGCTGGATCTCAAGGCGTTCATTCGATGAGAGACCGGTTTTTGGTCCAAAAAGAGGGATAACTTTAGCCATGTGACTTCCACAATTTTAATTTGCCCCCATTCTTTTTCAAAGGCTTCTTATCAAAAACATGATTGATAATTTATAAAAGATGTTATACCTTTGATGTCTCGATGAACGAGGGATGTGAAGATTAACAACCGCTCCAGGGCTTATCTTATAATTTTTTGAAATTTGCCCAAAGTGTGTTTATAACTTAAAAACGGGAGGTAAAAAAATGAGAAGATTAAGAAGCTTATTACCTTGGAGTTGGACTGAGAGAGAACAGGCAGGCTCGGCAAGGCCTGTATCCTTACTTTCTCGGTCTTTTCCAGCGTCTGCTTTGAGTTGGTTTGAGGATCAGTTGAATGAAATGAATAGGTTAATGAGGAACTTTTTTGAAACTGATGAAATAAGGGAGTTTAACTGGAGGCCTTGTTGTCAAGTTCAGGAAAACGACAATGAGTACACAATTCGGGTTGATCTCCCGGGTGTTAACGAAAAAGACCTAAAGGTTGAATTGCGGGATGACAACATCCTGCACATTTCTGCCGAACGCAGGGTTGAGCAGGAAACAAGCCCGTCATCATCAATTCACTTTAGTGAAATAGCTTACGGCGCTTACACCAGAACTTTCACTCTACCAAATGACGCTGACGCAAAAAATATTAACGCTGAATTAAAAAACGGAGTTTTAACAATATCAATTCCAAAGTCTAAATCGCAGGTTGCAGCCAGAACCATCGAAGTTAGAAAAGCAAGTTAATACTCGGCTAATAATATTACTTTTTTACTGGGCTTGACAGCTGTTGTAGGCTGTTAAGCCCTGTTCAATTGTATTTTACAGATACTTTAAGACTTGTTCTTTTAATCTTTGGCAGACTGGAATTTGGTTGGTGACAAAGTTTTAGGCCTTGGATGTCGCTTATGCGCAACTTATGTTTCACTAAATTGCCGGTTGAAGCGCAAAGGGAAATTAAACTTTAGAAGTTGTAACAATTTTTCGTGCAAGTTTTGAATGTATTTCGCCCTCAAACAACTTTGAAACCTCTTGAATGATAGGCAACAAGTCATCCAAAGTTATATCAACTTTGTATCCCGACTCTTGTAATGCTAAAACGAGTTCCTCGGTTGCTACATTTCCTGCAGCCCCATGGACGAAAGGGCATCCCCCGAGGCCACAAATTGAAGATTCGAATATTTCAACACCCAGGTTTGCTCCTTCTATAGCGTTAAGGATCCCAAGGCCATGTGTGTCGTGCAAATGAAGCGATACCGCTCTGGAATACCTCTGAACTGCGGGAACAAACTGACGGACCTTGCGAGGCGTTGCAATTCCCAAAGTGTCAGCTAGACAAATTTCATCAACAGGCATCGACAGCTCACCGAAGATGTTATCGAGCCGGCCTAGGAGTTCGTCAAGCGACGCTGAAGTTTTATAACCAAAAGCGCAGGACACCATGATTTTACAGCTTTCAAAATTGTTCGCCTTAAAAACTTTTTGAATTTCAACAAAGAAATCTTTTTCCGAATTAAATGAACGCCCGACATTAGTGCTTAAAAATAACTCATCCAAAGCAGTATGTATCCATGGTTCCAGCCCTACTCTGAAGTTCCGTGCGATTAGAAAGCCTTTGACATTCAGATACAAAGCGGTAAACTTTTCTGCCTCAGGCCAATTTTCTATCTCTCCGAGTATTTCCTTACAATCAGCATGAGCGGGGACCAAATCTGGTCTAACTACGCTCGTTGCCTCAATCTTTAAGAAAGGGAGCGATCCTAACTTTTTCAATATTGCTAGTTTAGACTCGGTGGGAATGAGTTTTTTTGAGATTTGAACACCTTCTCTTAATCCTACTTCACGGATAGAAATTTTCACGCAAAATTTGTACCATGTTAATAAACTGCATGGTCAAAATTCAACGTGGATTTTAAATCGATAAAAAAGGCTAGAAAAATTTACGCTGCGTTTAAACCCTACAAAGTCGAGCTTAGTCGTAACTTGACTGACGCTTTCGGCAGAACAATTTTTTTTAAGCCTGAGCACAGAAACCTGACTGGATCATTTAAGGAAAGAGGGGTGTTGAATACCTTACTTAATTTAGGCAATGTCAAAGGTGTAATTACTGCTAGCGCCGGTAACCATGGACTGGCTTTGAGTTATCACGCAAAAAAAATCGGGATACCTTGCACAATTGTTTGTCCCAAGTATACGCCGGTTGCCAAACTTTCAAAAATCAAAAGTCTTGGTGTCAATGTGGAACTCTCTGGAGAAAATTTTGATGAGTCTTATCACTATGCTTTAGAGCTTCAAAAAAAAACAAAACAGATTTTTGTGCATCCATTTGATGACCCCCTTGTGATAGCTGGTCAAGGAACCATCGGACTCGAAGTTATTCAGGAACTCCCAGAGGTAAGATCCTTGATTTTGCCAATCGGAGGTGGTGGACTTGCTAGTGGCGTGTTGTTAGCCGTTAAAGAATTGAAACCTCGGGTAAAAGTATACGGCGTAAGATTAAATTTCTCACAACAAAACGAAATACATAAACCTATCAGTTTGGCTGACGGAATAGCTGTAAAAAAATTAGGGAGTTTAACGGGAAAAGTTATTGAAAATTACATAGATGACATTTTTACAGCTGACGAAGAGAGTATAGCAGAGGCAATATTAACAGCTCTTGAGATGGAAAAATTGTTACTAGAGGGAGCTGCCGCGGTGACATTGATACCGATCATAAAAAAAACGATTAAAAATACCTTATTTCCAACCTGCCTCATTTTCAGCGGATCAAATATAGATATTTCGCTGTTATCACGCTTAATTTTACGCAAACTGCGAAAGTCAAGCAAACTGACTAGATTTAGGATAGCGGTGCCAGACAAGCCAGGGATGTTAGGACTATGTGCGTCGACTATTGGACAATGTGGAGGACAAATTATCCAGACTTACCACGATCGGCTGGATACTCCAACCCCAAACACTGTTGGTATTACATTTCTTGTAGAAGTGCTGGATAAGGAGCATTCCAAGAGAATTGAAGAACAATTAAAAAAATTTTTCGGAATCGTTGAAAGCAGTTGAAGGTTAGCAGTAAACGGAACCCTGAATGAATTTTTTGGGGGTGTCCGTAAGGACATACTTTAGCCGTTTTTTCAACATCAGCCTTGCCCTGTGCAATCTGCTTTTAATCGCTGAAACTGTGAGGCCGGTTATGTCAGCAATCTCGTCATGTGTTAAATTTTGCATATCCCCCAAAACCACAATTTGTCTGTATTGTGGAGGCAACTTTTCAACTGCCGACAAAATTATCTGTCTCAATTCCGCAAGTTCCTGACAATCTTCTGTTTTAAACTCTTTGCTTTGCTCCATGGAAATTTTAACTTCCTCAACGCTATCCAAAGCGGAATTCAGCCGATTGACCTTATCCTTCCGCAATTTCATGAGGCTCGCGTTAAAAGTTATACGGTAAAGCCACGAACTAAAAGCAGATTTTCCTTCGAAATCCTTTAGCTTCAAAAATACCGTCATGAAAACCTCCTGCACAACATCTTCGGCATCTTCGACTGACCTTGTGATGCGGTACGCTAGCTGTCTAACTTTATGTTTATAGCGCCTTACTAATTCTACAAAGGGTGCGTCGAGCCCCTGTAAAAAAAGTTTAATTAGTTGAGTATCCTTAAGATGCTCAACATTTAAAGCCATCGACTTTTTGGTCTTTAAATTGTTTGTATGTTTCATTTGATTACTATTCTTTCAGACAACGGGGGTTAAATTGTTTCAAAAATGTGCTCTATTTGTAAAATTTTTGTAAAATTTCTCGTGTGCTATACGAACCGGAATGGGATGTTCACTGGATAGACTCGTGGAACGACGCTAAAGATGCCATCGATGAACTTCTTTCCTGTTCAACAGTTGCCGTTGATACCGAAACCGCGGGTTGGCAGTTCGGTTCAAACAGGCTCTGCGTGGTCCAGTTTTCAGCAGAACCGATAAAAAAAAATTACCTTTTTGATGCGCTAAACCTTTTGGAACTCGACAGTTTGTTTAAACCACTAATTGAGAATAAACAAGTTCTGAAGGTGGCGCATAATGTGTCTTTCGAGCTAAAGGTTTTCGAGACCATTGGTCTTTCGCTTGCAAACTATGCATGCACTCTCGAAATGGCAAAACAATTAAGACCTCATTTAAGCAGCTTTAGGCTTAGCGCTTTAGCTGAACACTTTTTTTCCCGATCACTGGACAAATCCTGGCAGGTTAGCGACTGGTCTCAACGGCCACTTCTTCCTGAGCAGATCAGATATGCAGCCTCAGACGCAGAGGTAACCTATAAGATTTACAAGGTGTTGAAAAATATTGCAACGAGACTTAGATCCGCATTGACAGATGACATAGATAGCCTACTTAGGAATTATGCGGAGGTGTGCAGGAAAAAGGAAGAGTTATTGAAGCCGATCTTTGACACTTTGTGTGATTATGATTATCTTTTGGAAGCAATAAAAGAAAAAGTACGACAGGAACTTCCAAAATATAACAACGAGTACGAGAATGAGTCTTGTTACGCTCGTCTTCAAGAAGTAAGAAAAACTGAGGTATCGATCGAGTTACTTAAAGAAAAGTATCCTGAGATAGCCGAGCTCGTAATTGAGCCCTATGTGAGAAGAGACAAATTAAAAGCGGTTTTTAAGGAGTTTAATCTTGGTCAGTCTGATCTAGACAAAGTTATAATTGACGTAGGGAAAACATACAGATTGCATTTAGAAATAAAAGATTAATCAGTGCGGGGTGTAGCTCAGCCTGGTAGAGCGCATGGTTCGGGTCCATGAGGCCGGAGGTTCAAATCCTCTCACCCCGATACAATAATTCACAAATTAAGGTATGCAGGCGGAACACCTCTCGAAAAAATTAAAAGTATTTTCAACAGCTTACGAAGATTTTCGTGGATTTTTATTTAAAAACTTTGTTTCCTGGCCAGCTTAATTTTGTCTTAACAAAAAACCAAAGTCTGGAGAAGCTTTTTAAAAAAAGCTAATGAGTAAAGCACGCTGTTTTTAAGCATAAGCGGGACAATTTGAGGTCTTTACGTTGAATCTTTTAATCTTTATAAAGTTGAATTACGTTAATTCATGCGCATATTACTTGAAGCCTTAACACTTCTTTTTTTTATTGTGATTTACTTTTTTATTAAAAAAGCTTTCGACATCAACATTTTAAACGAGTTAATTGACTCAGCAAACCTTGATGCGGGCATTTTTGTCAACCAAATACGCTTTGTTAGAGACCTAAGTTTTAATTTTCCTACGTGGGTTACTGCACCCGTTGGTTATCCATTGCAGTACACTTTTTTGTTTACTGATAATTTTATCTTACCGGGGACTTTATACTCGTTTTTTTTGGTTCTTGGTTTGCCCGAAGCTCTTTCAATTAACCTTACTAAGGCTTTTTTTAATGGTCTAAGCGGATACCTTGCCTATCTTTACCTTCGGCGGTCAACAAAAAACGCATTTTTACTGGCCTCAATTTACCAAAATTGCCTTTTTATTTTTACTCAAAAGTATCAGGTTCAACTTCAGATGCATTTTCTGTTCCCACTTTTTTTATTGGCATTACGCACCGAAAGAGAAGACCAAAACCTGATACGGGCTAGTTGGGTTGTAATGATATCTTACTTTTGCTCTGTATACTACTTCGTGTTTTTACTTGTCCTGCTTTCCATCTATTGCGCTTCCAGGATCGGGCGGATTATTTCTTTCACGAAATTAACTCTTTTTAAAATCTTAGCTCCACTGCTGTGTCTTTTACCGTTTCTCGTACCCCAAGCCATAATTTCCATCCAACTGCCAAGAAACTTGCTAGAGTTGGATCTTTACAGTTTCAGCCCTACGTATTACTTCCCTCTCGTGCCGAGCCCCCAATATGTTTACCGCGGGTTCCTAGGTTACGGCTTCACTATCATTCTCATTTTGGCGTTAATGAACGTCATCGGGCGCTTAGGGGCGTTGGCACTAATAAGTTGCTTGCTTTTAAGCGCGTGTTGGCCGTCACTAAAAGCCTTAGCAACATGGTTAATTCCATTTTTTTTCTTATTTGCGAAGGAAAACAAAGCTCTAATCTTAGGCGCCCTAACACTAATAAGTTTATCCTTTGGGCTCTTGAGCAATTCGGATGCTCTACTTGATTACGCTATAAAAATCATCCCCCCTCTAACCGGTATCAGAGTCCCTGTCAGGTACTTTGTTGTGGGCTCAATGATACTTTTCTTGCTTGGCGCGCGGAAATTATCGGGAAAATCTGTTTTGGTCTGGCTAGCTTCCTTGCTTGCAATATTAGAGGCGTATAAACATGACACGGCAACAGGACCTATACCAAAAGCAATTGACCACCCGTCAGGAGTTGATAAAATCGCTGTGGTAGCTTTTCCAAAAATTACCCACGGTGACCGGTTGGATTTTATGGGCTACACACGCGCCAACCAAAAGCATATCCTAAGACTGTACAACAAAAAAATTCTTCTATATCAGATTAACAGCGGTTTTGGTTCTTACAAAGTCAGAACCTTTATGAAAGAAGCTGACAATTTTCCATCCCTATCATCTCTTCAATTCCTGAAATCCGTTGGGATCGAATACGTGTACACAACGAAACCTTTTCAGTCTAAATATCTGAAGTTGTACGAGCGGAGAGAAAAATATTTCATTTACAGGCTGAAAGCCGTTCCATTTACGGGAAAATTTTCAGTGTTCATCCCATCATACATGAAGAAGTTTGCCATTATATGGTCGTCGGATCAGAAATGCGTGGCAAAAATTTCTTTTCCAGGATACAGTGAGTACGTTAACATAAATTCAACAACCAAAGTAAATTGGTTTACGACTCCGTTTTGGAAACGCTTCGACGTAAACCCGCTCGAAGCAATTATTGATTCATCACAATGTAAAACGGTTTACATAACAAAAATAATCTCAAAAAATTAAAGCACCTTGATGCCTCGAAAGACGTTTTTTAGCATTGAGTCATCAGCAGTTTTATTCGTAAAAGATGACATTTGATTTGTCGTTTTCAAATCATAAAATCTCACCTATGCAATGCCGTAACATAAGAAAGCGTTGTGCGTCGATCTTTTCTACGATATACCACCAAAATTTTATTACTTAGGGGTATTACAAAAGCTGAAGAGTTTGTTGAAAAATTTAGCTCCACGACAAAGTTCAAAAAATTTAACGGCTTATCATAGAAGTGTGGTTTTTGCCAAATTCACACAACAAGAAATTTTAAAGTCAGGATTTATATAATTCTTCCTGTGTTTTAGTTTTATTTCACTAAACTTTAGATCATTTGCCCCGACAAATAAGCAATTTTGAGCGATAAACCAAGCACGAGGTTGTTCCTCAGGCCGGTTTTGAAAAATAAAACACCTTCCCGGTATACGCTAACGCCTGAAATTAACGTTAGATTTTGGACAAGAGTTATGTTTCAAACGTCGTAGCCCAAGCGAGTACCACAAACATTCTGTAAAACTGTCTCTGTTCGCCCCGCTGTCTCCGATAAAAATTTTCGACTTAATGTTGTTTTGTTTGCGGAGATAAGTTGGATAATCATGTTTAACTGTCTTCACAAATTCGAAGAATCAAATCTAACTTTTGGGGGTTGTATTTTTTGATTGCGATGGTAATTAAAAGTATTGCTCTAAAACTGGCACGTCCTAGTTTTTAAATATCACTACTTTTCCGCTGATTTTTACCCATTTTTCGACAACACCCTTTAACGTTTTACAAACAGGGCATCTTTTTACTTTTGCCAACATTTGCGCAAAAAAAATTTTTAAAAGCTAACAAAGTTTATTTATCGACCGCTATTCTATAAATTGGTTTTCCAAGGCAGAAAAGACCTCTATGTGACAGGTAAAATCAGTACTTCACCGAGCACCCGTAGGCTTTTGTTTCAAAAGGTTTGAAGTCAGGTAGATACGAGCCATCAACCACCTTTTTAATGTAATTTTCTGCGATCTCAATGTCGCCAGGTTTTGTAGACGGTATGCTGTCAATCGCTCCCTTATAAATAAGTATTCCTTCTTTGAAAATGAAAATGTGAGGTGTTGTTTTGGCTCCAAATGCCCTGCCGAGTAAACCGTTTGAATCTTTAACAAAAAAATCTCCGTTCCAGTTTTTCTCCTTGAGGGTTTTTTCTATTTCGTTATCTTCAAGGTACCCTTCCCTTCCTTTTCTGCTAGAGTTAACCGTTACCCATGTCACTTTACCTTTATAGGATTGTTGGTACCGTTGCATGTTGCCAGAGCCATAATGTTTTTGAACATAAGGGCAAGAGAAATTCGTCCATTCAAAAACTGTTAAACTGCCAAGGGTTACAGGGTTCCCTCTCCAGTCATTCAGGCTTACATTCAAAGAACTAAAGCTGTCCCCAAGTTTTAATTCAGAAACCAAGTTGAAAAAAAAACACCCCAAGGAACACAAAACAAATTTCTTCAGCATACTCTGGTTATCAATAGCAAAAATACAACTATTTTACCAGTAACTTTCTGTAATTATGTTCTTTCCCACTGAAAAGCCATGAGGTATCAACAAGTTACACACATCGTCTACCATTTGAGGATTTCCGCAAACAAAAGCTATTGTTTTATCTGATGAAAAATTAAAATCTCTAAAAAAATCAGTTACCCTCCCCTCACGCAAAGTCGGCTCAGTAACTTTTTCTCTTGACACATAAGGCATGTACGTGAAGTTGGTATTAGAATGACAAATTTCACTGAAAAATGAGAAATAGTGTAGCTCCGACTTTTTCCTAGCGCCTTGCAACAATAGTATCTTATGATTATTTAGCGCGACTAAGGCGTTAACCATTGGTTTGAACGGGCCAACACCAGAACCAGTGGCAACAAATATAATATTTTCTTGATCGCCAACGCGATCTAGCGTCATTTTGCCCTTCGGAATATCTTTGTAGTAGACACTCATTCCAACTTCCAATCCCGCAAGCTGCTTGCTTACCAAACCACTCTCGACAACAGTAATTAAAAACTCCCAAAAATCATCTTCTGGCAAAGAGCAAATAGAGTACGCTCGAGTCTCGTTCGCATTTCTTTCAGACAACGAAAGAGCTGTATATTGACCGGGCTTAAAAGGAGGCATACTCTTTTGCTCAGGATCAACGATTCTCAATATTAATCCAGTGTCGCCAGATGGGATTTTTTCTTTGACTAATCCTTTTTTCATCCTGAAGTTTTGCCTCATAATTGTATAGGTGGAAATTACTTTGTATCAACCTCTTATTCCCCAAAATGTAGGAGCCATTGCGAGAACATGCGCGGCCACGGGAACATTGCTAAATCTTATAAAACCTTTTCCGTTCGAACTTACAGAAAAACGCGTTAAAAGAGCCGGACTCGATTACTGGCATCTTGTAAGAGTATCAGTTTGGGAAAGCTGGACTGAGTATTGGAACAGAAAAAAAAATTTCAGGCATTGGTTGATCGAAACGCCCGGTAATAGAAATTTTTTCTCTGAAAAATTCGATTTAAACGACATCTTTATTTTCGGCAATGAAACCCAAGGCGTAGACAGTTTTGTCAGAGATTTATTGAAGGATTGTTTGTATATTCCGGTTGTGCCAGAAACTGTTAGAAGCCTCAATCTGAGCAATTGTGTGGCTATTGTAGTTTACGAATGTCTCAGACAAAACCAGTTTAGGGGCATTTCCATATAGGTAGTTGTGCCAGACACATTTCAATTCGTCAACGATCATTAAAACATGAACAAACTTGTGAATCTATCAATGTGGTAAAGATTTCTAGAGTTGCTCAATAGATCTTGATTTACAAGAAACCGGTTTCCACGCTGCATCATATGCTAGGACTCAAACGTAAACATGGTAGCATTGCCGTTTACGACTAAAAAGTTAAATATCATTGAATATTTCAGTCTTAAAACCAAGCTGTAAAAAATTTAACGTTTTATTAGGAGGTTATTTTTAGCTTTTTGCCAAGTTGTTTGGGCTCACTGGTTTTTTTTAACAAGCCCGTACTGTGTTAGGTCGTATATTTGAAGACCTTCATTTTTAATTAATTTACGTTAATGCGGTTTGGCAGACACTAATCCAAAAGCTTTTTAACTGCTTTTATCCGAAAAGATAAAAAAAGGTCAAAAGATGAAATTATTTTTATACTCCTACTCGCACCCGGCTTTTAAAGGTAGTATGCTCTTTGGCAATTTCTTTAACAGTCTGCGATTTAACTTCGATTCATCTTCACTTATTCCCAATTTTTCAAGAAAAGCCTGCCGATTTATGCCTAAATGTTTGCAAATGAACCTAAACGAAAATGGCCAATCCTCCTCTTTACTCAGAAAATAATCAATCGCTAGTCGTTTTTCTCTGCCTTTAAGTTGAAGGTCATAAAGCGCGTTGAGCAAAATCCCTAACATCAGGTCAGATTGTGACCTGAAAATATCACTAAGTGTCACATCTTCTAACCAATAACGATCAACCCTCATCTAAATATTATGATGCGTTCTCTTATCTTATATCGACAACTTTTGTATTTTGCTTCAGTTTCAGAAAATTTTTTTTCAGGGTTTGTGATATCGTAAAATAAAAGTCAGATGAAGGTTAGCGAGATTTTTGGCGTAAATTCTTGGCTTTACAATGAACGCATAGTGAAAAATGTTGAGCAAACCTTGTCATGTAACGACGAGTTGCCTCACATTTCTTTGAACGGCCGAGGCTCAGCGGCAACACTTTCAGCTCACGATCAGTCAGCTTTGCTACTCGGGGCATTCAAAACGTGGATTGTCGATCATTCTTATCTTCTTGCCAACCTGTGCCCTCTTCAGTCAGCAACAAAATATTTTCAAAAAAAAACATCTGAGGAGTTAGTGGAAGATTTTCTCGCAGAAGTTGACATAAACGTTAGTGCCATGAATACCGATCTTTACCGCAAGCTTCTGTTGGAAACAGATATTTTCAAAAAACCATTTGCGGTAAAACTCACAGGCTTGAATCATGATGAAAGAAGGTTCATCGTTAATAGTCTCTACGGAGACGCCCCGGACAACAAGAAATACGAAGAAGTCTTCTTTGAGGCAAGTCTTAAAGCTTGTTTGCTTGAAGAGGCCCTCCACAAAAGGTTTGTCGGAGCAAAGAGGTTTTCGATAGAAGGACTGGAGACGTTTATTGGATCAATATGCGTATTGAAGCATTTGGCGGCAGATCGAAATATAGAGAATATCGTTCTTGCGATGGCTCATAGAGGCCGTCTGCCAGCATTAGTAATATGGGGAAACCTTGACATTGGATCTTTACAAGCTGGATTTAACGGATCAATTGATCCAGACGGATTAACGGGCGACGTGAAATACCACTGGGGTTACAGTTCGATTGAAGCATTAAATGGTCGTGAATTAAAATTAGACATACTTCCAAATCCAAGTCATTTAGAGTCCGTAAATCCTTTGCTATTTGGGTATTTAAGAGGAAGAGCCCAAAACAATGTAAAAGCACTAGGAATTCTAGCTCACGGGAACGCAGCGCTTTGCGGACAGGGAGTTAACCAGGAACTTCTTAATTTCGCCGGCATAAAAGGCTTTGAAACGCCACCAGTAATTCATTTTGTTTTAGACAATTTGTTAGGGTTCACCGCAACGCCGGTTGAGGAAAAAACATCTTTATTTTCGAGTGACATATTCAGCGCATTTGGCGTTCCGATCATCTTTGTCAACGCAACTAACCTTGATGCGGTTTTAAAAGTAGTAAATATAGCGTTTGAATATTGTCAAAACTTCAATAAAAGCTGCGCGATCCACCTTTTTGGTTACAGACGCTACGGACACAACGAAGGAGATGATCCTACTGTGACACAACCGCTTATGTACGAGGAAATTAAAAACCTAAAAAGTCCTGTTTATTACCATAGTAAAAAATTGAATTTAAAGGTAAAGCTCGATGAAGCGTTATCTTTAGGCCACGATGCAGCAGGACAGAAAAAGCAACCACGCTTAGCTCCGCCGAGATCATCGCCAAATGAGCATATTTTAAACAGCCAACTTTTGTCTGAAATTGCAGATTTTTTAGAAAAACAACTGCAAGACGTCAATCTCCACCCAAAGGTGAACGAATTATTTCAAAAAAGGCTTGATAATTTAAGGAAAGGCGGTGACATTGATTGGGGCCTAGGAGAGTTTATCGCTTTTGCTGCAATAATGAAGGGAGGGAAGAATATAAGGCTCGTAGGAGAGGACTCTAAACGCGGAACTTTTTCACACAGACATTTGGCCGTTTGGGATACAAAGACAGAAGCTGATAAGGTTTTGCTGGATGGATTTGCGGGACGCAAGTGCGAAGCGCTCAATTCTGCATTAAGCGAATACGGAGTACTCGGTTTTGAAGCGGGAGTCTCTTTGGGAGATCCAAAAGTCTTTTGTTTATGGGAGGCTCAGTTTGGTGATTTTGTAAACGGAGCTCAAATTATCATTGATCAATACTTTAGCTCTTCATGGGAAAAATGGGGTATCAGTTTCCCAATAACGCTTCTGTTGCCGCATGGTCAGGAGGGAGCAGGGCCGGAGCACTCTAGCGCCAGAATAGAAAGGTTCTTACAATTGTCAGCCAACAACAACTGGACCCTGATCCAACCGACAACTGTTGAAAACTACATAACAGCCCTTTTAAGGCAGGCTTCATCAGAAAAGCCGTGCATAATATTTACGCCCAAAAGTCTTTTAAGACAAAAAAACACTTTTTTTGCTGGAGATGGGATTGAGAAGGCGAGTTTTCACCCATATTACTATGTTAAGCGAGGTGGCGAAAGCCTTGTCATCTGTTCAGGCAAAGCAAGATTTGTCGTTGAGAGCAAGTCAAAAGCTGATATACTTGTGCTGGAACAGCTCTTCCCGATTGATTTGGAGCAAATCAGGCAGATAACGGAAGGATACCGATCAACTTACATTTTTCAGGAAGAGCCTCGAAATCAGGGAATAGCGATGTGGCTTCTTACTTCATTAAGCGAAAAACCGATACACATTATTTCTCCGGCCTCAATTGCAGCCAGCGCAGTCGGTTTAGAGACCTTGTTCCGAAGTCAGCAAGAAGAAATAATTCAACAACTAAGTAGCATAAATTAGTTTCCATTACGCTTCAGAGCACGCACTGCCTAGGCATTTCAAGTCTTTTATTGAATGTTTTGTAACATGTGTTTTCGCGATCATTTGAGAGCCCACTTTTTCCTCTGTTTAATCATCTATTCTTTAAATTCCCATAAATGGTAACCATGGGGCGGTTTACCATTGTTTTTAAAGTGGGAGGTATTGAGGTTTTTTGGGGCTCAAGCTTCATTCTGTGATCACCTTTTATGAGACTGGGTAGTAAGTGGTTTCAGGGTAACGCCATGCTATATACAACTTTGCGACTAAAAGCTCGCTTCAGCTTGCTTTTTAACTTCATATCAAACAACCAGTTGAGGTAGACTTGTTAATGGTCAATTATCCGTGAGCGGGTTCAATCAACAAGTTATTTTCAATTATCATTTCAAAAACAAAAGATTTGCGAGAAACAGCGTGGCAATTGTAAAGGAACAACAATCGGTAACTCCAATGTCGGTTGTCTTGGAATCGACAAGCAACCCTGACTACATAGAACTCTCTGTATCCAAGCACTATCAGCTTTCTAAACGCCAATTTGTCAGCGGGTTGAGGGTAGAAGAGAATGACAACATATCCAAAGATCAACTTCTGTTTCATCTCAAGGGCTTCTTAGGTGTGGGCTCAATCCAACTCAAATCTCCAGTGGATGGCAAGATTTTTGTTTTATCAGCAGACGACCAAAAAATTATACTGGAACATCGCTCGCCGCCTAGGCAAATCTTTTCTTTTTATCAAGGGATAGTGGTAGGAGTTGGCGAAAACTTTGTAGAGATTGAGGGCAAGGGTCATTATTTGCAGGGCGTTTACGGGGTGGGTGGAGAGGTTTATGGAATTATGAAAAATTTGAAGCTGTACAACTCAACCCTCTTATGTGAGGACGTAACCGTTGAGTTTTGCGGATACATTTTAGTAGGTGTTAAAACTGTTGAAAAAGGAGTTTTAACCCGACTTAGAGAGATCGGGGCAAAAGGTATAATCGTGGCTTATCTTAGTCCCGAGAATTTGTCAGAGTTAGGTGTCGATGTTTCAGCAAACGTTTCGATTGATTTAAACGGATTTGCCGTTATTTTAACAGAAAGATTTTCTGAGAGTTCTTTTCAGAAACGGGTCATAGATTTTTTCGAAGCCTTTGACGGTTGCCAAGTCTCTGTATCCGCTTTCACTCAAATACGGGCAGGATCGACAAGACCTGAAATTTATGTTTGGGGGCCAGACAAGGCTTGTTGTAGTAAACCTGCTTTTAGGGTAGTTGCAGATCCATACTGGAACGAAATATTTGAAGAAATGGAATTGTTGTCAAACGAAACCGTTTTCCCTTCAGGGATCAAGGCTTCGTCGTGTATCCTTAAAAAGAATGGTCAAAAAAAGACTATACCGGGTGTAAATATCGAAAAGATTACCATTTTTTCATAACAATGATTTCCTCGTATCTTGGGCCTTTTTGACCCAGAACACTGTTATAAAGCGCTATTTTAGTCGGTTTAATTTGTATGGGCATATTAACTTTGTATTCAAGATCAACACAAGGAGCTATTCGCAAAAAAGTTATGTGAGGGATGAACTCGGCATTTATTTTTTTTGCCCACCCAACTATTTGACTGTAGTCACCGTCAAACCAATAGATTGCCTCAGTACGTTTTTTAAAAAGTGAAACAGATTTTACTTCAAACATTAACTCGTCTGGCATAGACTGGATAACAGCTTGATAATTACGTAAAAAACCCGCAAGGCTGTCACCATCGATATTGCCCAAAAACTTTACGGTCAGGTGAATGTTTTTTGGTTGAACCCGTTTTATTTTGAAATGTTTATCACTCAATATTTTTTTGTTTTGGATTATAAAGTCTTCTGCTGTTGCGTATAATTTTTGCTTATCATCGTCACTAAAATCGAATGCAACAAAGTAACGCGCCACAACGCTGTATAAAAATCTTATATCAAGATAAATACATAATAGTAGCTTACAAGCCTAGGCCCCTGGATTTTCACACTGACAGATTAAATTTTATTCACCTTATAAATGAAAAATTGGGTTTCAGGGTATATCCAGTCCATCGTCTTGACAAAGATGTAGATGGTGTAGTGATTTTTGGAAAAACTCCTTATACTTCAAATGTTCTTGTTTGTCAGTTCAAGGATAAAAGAATTGAAAAGTTTTATCTGGCAGTCGTCAAAGGTAATTTGGAAAAAAAGATGCTAATTAAGAAACCGATCAAAATTAAAGGTAAGTGCTTAAGAGCTGAAACATTTGTTTGGCCTATCGAAACCGTTAATAATCAAACTCTTGTAAAAATTATAACCGAAAGTGGCAGGTTTCATCAGATAAAGACACACCTTTATCAAGCGGGTTATCCAATTATAAGAGACAGAAATGGCTGCTTGTTGTCAGCCGTAATGATATCTTTTATTCATCCTCGATCAAAAAAAAGATTACTTGTGTCTTGTATAAAAAATTCGCGTACCTTTCGCTACTGGATTGATTACACGGGAACGACACCACGCATTAACAGACGAAGCCTACTATCAGGTTGAGAAAGCCGCACCACGCTGTTAAAATTTAATGTCGCAGGGTGTTTAGCTCAGTTGGTTAGAGCGCCAGCCTTACAAGCTGGAGGTCGTAGGTTCGAATCCTGCAACACCCAAAGAAAGTGTAATTTCGGCAAATAATAATGAACAAGCTTTGAGAACTACCAAATGGTGTTTGCAGTAATTCTATTCTTCGTTTTCGTCTCTTGCTCCTCAATAAATGAAAAACCTATTCAAGGGTTTAATTCGGATTTCATACAGTTCTTAAAAACCTTAATTGACTCCAATGAGCTCTTCAAAGCGTTAGAAGACACGGAAAATTCGGAAACATACTTAGCCAAGCTTAACACCCTCCGATCTCAAAAAGAGTTGCTTAACGTCGACGCTTTTGGATTTTTTCCAAAAGGTGAATTACTTCTCAATATCGGGGATAAACCCTTCCTATCACCAGGGAGTACCAATACGGAATTGAGAACTTACTGGGACATGGATATCCTCGGATTGCAAAGAAAAATATACCAGTCAAACAAAGCTTTGGTTGAAGCAGGGGAAAATGATCTTATATGGTTGGACAGATTGCTTAAATATCAGATTGCGTTGAACTATGTTACAGTCGCGTTTTTTAACAGATACAAGGAAATCGTAGCAGACACTTGCACCCGCCTTCAGGATATTTACAACGTAGCTGAAAAAAAATTCACCTTGGGCGTTCTAACAAAAGATCAGGCTATTCTGGCTAAATTAGAAGCAAGACTATGCGAGGATGAATTACTTCGGGCAAGTCTTGACATACTTGAAGCCATAAAGAATATACGAGGTCTGTATCCCAGCTCCTCTGATTTTGCTTTTACCCTCTCTCTTAAAGATCGCCCTCAAATAAAGACAGACCTTGATGTAGTCAAAATAGCCATGTCGCGTCCTGACGTTAGAGCTGCTTTAAAAAAAATGGAAGCTGCTACAAAAATTAAAGATGCTTCTATTTTGTCTGCACTGCCAAAGATTACTCTAGAAGGCATCATGTCAGTTTCTACAGACACGCTCGCTGATATTGATCCAAGTGATTTCGATGGTTATTTGGCTATTAATTTTTTTCAGCCACTTCTTAGCTTAGTTGAAAAAGCCTTTAAATCTAAAAGCTCACATTATTTGTCGTTGGCCTCGTTACACGAGTTCAACCACGCGGTAAACACGGTCGTTGCAGAGGTCATTTGGACGATTAACACGCTCCAGGTTGCCAAAAAGCGACTTGATTTGCTGTCTGAGGGGGTCGAAGAATACAGAGAGGCAGTAAAAATATCCAATATGCGCTTTAGAGAAGGTTTATCAAATCTCATTGAAGTTTTGAAAGTTGAAGCGAATTATTTTAAGTTCCTGACCCAGAAAAATTTTTCAGAATATATGTTGGTTGTTTCCTATTTAAATCTTGCCAAAAGCGTCCCCAACCTTATTGAATGACCTTTTGAAACTCCCTTATTTTCTCCTCAAGGCTCCGGACCAGCTCAATAACTCTTTCACGCACGTCTTCGCAAACGATTGAGATCAAAGTGCCTGTTTGACTAATCGTTAAATCTGAGTTGGCGGTTTCCTTTGCAATCCATAAAGCCAAGCTCTCAAGATGCTCGAGTCGACTTTCGATCTCAATTAATTCCCTAACAGAGTACAAATCACCCATTTAAACTTTTGATTATTGTTTGTGACACCTGGTTGAAAAATAAATTTTATCTAAAAAAATTTGAAACTTTTGCCGTTATTTAAGAATCAAATAAATTAGAGTCCTCTAAGTCTTATTTTGACCGCAGCGCCGGGGCTGGTTGCCGGATCAAATGTTCGGCACACCAGCCTTTTTTGTTTATAATTTTTGCGTGATTGCGGCGGGAATCTTGGCATTTTTTGCGGTTTTGCTTTACCGATTTGAAATAAGTTATGCTACTGTCCGGGCTTCCAGTTTTATCAGTGGCGTGTCTTATCACAGGTATGGGTTCCCTCCAAAAAGGGCTTTTTTAGCCAAAATCAATATTTCAAATCACAAAGATAACCTTAGAGTGGTTGATGCCAAACGACTAAAAAGAGAAAGTGTTAATGTAATGTCTTTTGTATCAAGCCATGCTGTTGAAGCATGCGTAAATGGCTCCTTTTATACTGAAACCAACGAACCGATAGGTCTGCTTGTGTCAAGAGGTAAAATTATAAATCCGGTTCACTCCTCCAAGGGGACGTTAAGGTCTATTCTGTCTAGCACTTTATCATCAGGTTTGGTCGTTCAAGATATTCACTCAAATGTTCCACATGACACTCTTGAGGCTATTCAAGGCGGAACAACCTTTGCGTCTGTTGAGAAATTTCTAAAAACAGTATCCTATGTGTCGGCTGCCAAATCTCTAGTATGCTTGAAAACCGATCGGGACTTTGAGCTAATATCTTTTTCAGCTTTATTTGAGGACTCCCGAAAACTTAAACCCTTTATAAGCGAAGATTGCTCAAAGTTAGTGACATTAGACGGTGGAAGCTCGTCCTCACTGTGGTTTAAAGTCAAAAGGACCTCAGCAAACGTGTCAGGCGTAAATCAAAACGCTTATGTTCCAGTCATGTTATGTATCTTGCCAGCTGAAGAATTAGGTGATAAACTCCAAAAATAATTAATGGAAGGATTAAAACAATACGCGTTTAAAGAGTTTACAGCATCCGAAGTTTGCCAGATACTCAGACAATTACTGGGCGAAAGAATAAAAATTGGATTGCCCTTGATAAATTTTTATACACGTTCCGGATTGATTGTGCCAACTGGTAAGACGATCTACAGAAAGAAGAGGAAGTACTCGTTTTATGATCTCGTATTGTTTTATTGGCTTTTTCGAATGAAGCGGGAAGGGGTTCATTTGAGCAAGTTTAAATCTGCCTGTGAAATACTCCGCAAAAAAATTAAATCAAAAAAAGATCTTCTGTCTTTTGTGCTCGCTACAGATGGCGAGAGGATTTACGTTAGATCCGGTAAAAGCGTAAACAATCTAGTGGGTCAGATATTATCCGGCAAAAACAGGGGTCAGTATATTTGGATTTTTGGCTTCAAAAATATTGCAGACGAATTAAAGAGTGTGGTTGCTCAAACTCAATATTGAAATGTTTTGGTTTTAAACAGAGACTTTGCTATATTCGGCTCGTTAAAAAAGTAACACTTTTACCAAACTGAGTACAGGAAGAGTGTGTGAAAATTAGTGTTTATCTAATCTTCTTACCTCCTTGTTTTATTTTTCTATTCCTCTCGCTTATCTTGTGGAACAAATAAGCAATTTTTACCTGCTCAGGATAGACCATCCCCTAGGTTGTTGAATATGTCGGTCTTATCCTGTTAAACACTACCCTGATGGGGGGCGTCCCTTTATTTGTGTAAATTTAGTTTGTAGTATACGGTAATAGATTTTAGAAGGAGGAACAAGACATGACAAGACAAGATTGTATGGATCCTCTAAAAAGGTTTTAACAAAAACCCATAGCTATGCAAGGAAACCGTCATAGGGGCAAAGAAATATGAAAGAAACCCCGAACGAAGGAACTACCGTAATGGTACTTACAAAAGACTTGTTAAAATAACCCTAGGTGACACCGAAATTGAAATACCTCGGCATAGAAATGGTAAGTATAAACCAGTGTTATTACAAATAAGAAAAAGAAGTTTTATCAGACTACAGAAAGAAAGTGTTCCCCTCTTTCAGAGATAGAGCTTAAGGAGTTTAAGGCTAAGTGGAATGGTAAATATCCAGATGTAGTCAAGATGTGGGAGAAGGACTTTCAATCCATTACATCCTTTTTCAAGTATCCGTTTGAGCTTAGAAGACTTATTACAACTACTAATGTCATCGAGAGTGTCAACAGCAAGCTAAGGAAGGTGTTATATGCCAAAAGGTCAATGCCATCAGAGAGGGCGCTACTTAAGGTATGTTATGGTGTTTACTTAGACCTTTACAAGAGGTGGTCGAGGCAGAGTATTGCTAACTGGTATATAATCAACAAACAACTTGAAATTTTGTTTGACAAACATGAGTGAGTGTGTGAGAATTTACACAACTATTGGGAAAATCCCTAGTTATTCTTTTTTTGTAAAATTTCTCTACTTAACTTAATTCTCTGATTACTTTTCGATTCTCTCATATGGTAGATAAACATGGGGGTATATTTGTATTTTGCGATCTTAGTGTTGGTAAGATTTTGAGCACTTAAGTTTTAAAAGTTTTACCAACAATTAATCAGTCAGCAATCGTTTTGAAAAACAGAATTTTAAGAAAAACATCGAAAATCCTCTGAACAAACTGACTTAAATTTTGTTGATAGTTATTCAAATTTGTGGGAGCAAAAACCAAAACGACATAACTTTCTCACCGATGCAGGGGAATATATCAAATTTTAAGCCACGACTTTATAATGAGCATAAAAAACCGGTCTAAACTGGTTCATCCAAAAAAACATAAATTACAGAAAAATGAATGTAGACCTTCGATCTAACGAAAATCGTAAAGGCTGTAGAATTACCTGATTGCCCGTGTTACTCAGATATTGCTAAGGAATATTTTAAACCAGTGACAACAGAGAAATTTTTTGGTCCTGAAGAAATAATTAAACCGTTTGTTGAGAGTATGGCGAAAGTTTTCTCCCAAAATAATCGACGAAAAAAATTAAATATCTCTTATCAAACTATCGGCCCCTTTTGACTAAAATTTTTTTAAATTAAGGAATGCCCAGCGGATTAAATTGAATATTCAAAAAAGCATAAAATATTCGTATGGCTCAATAGAGAGCGTTAATCTTCTTAAAATCGAATAAAACATTTTAATGGTCTAACTCCCTAAATTATGTTGTTTTTTTTTCTTTTTGGTTCTTTTGTAGCGTAACTGCCGTTTTAAAGACAGCGAAAAACTTGATGGTAGTACCCGTTTCTAACTAAATTATCTCTATCAATGTCGTCTGGGTTGTTGATTCCTTATCGCCTGAAAAATTTAAATAATCAAGCCCGATTGTCCACTTTGAATATTCTTTATCGTGTCTCGCACCTAGAAGGAGTCTATTCTCCGGTTTTTATTAACACTAAATCTAAACAATTTCGCGTTCACTTGGCCAAATTCTTTATAAAAAACAACCACTAAAATTGATCGTCATGTTTAGGCCTATTTTCGCTAATTCTTTTCTTGAGCCTTCTGAAAACAGACTCGTACAACGCTTCCCTTGCTCCTCCGCCTATGGGAAGCAACCGCAAATCTCTGTCTATTCTTTCAATTAGGTAGTCCTTTGTGTAGCCATAGCCACCGTAAAACTGTAAAACCTGATCCGCTATCTCGCACAACTTGTCCGAAACATAAGATTTAAGCACCGTGCTAAATTCGAAGTTATCCTTGGAAGCGGCTTGCTGTAAAAAATAAGAAAATAGCGAAAGCTGCGACACTGCTTTATTAATGAATTTTTTGAACAAAGGGTAAGATGAAAGAGGTCTTCCTTTAATTATCCGGGTCGAGGCAAAAGGTTGAAGGTCTTTTAACGCTCTTCTGGTTAATCCTATTCCTATCGCTGACAATACAAGTCTTTCAAACGAAAGACTTTCCTGAACATACTGCAACCCTTGACCAAGATTTTGTCCAAGAAGTTCAGCAGGGGTGTCCCGAAATGTCAATATGCAAGTGTCTGAGGAATGCCAACCAAGTTTGTCAAGCTTAGACTCTACGAATACAGTATCGCCTTTTGTTAAAAAAATATTGTAGGTACCCTCGCATTTTCCAAAAACCAAAATCAAATTTGCCCGCGCGCCGTTGGTGATGAATGTTTTTTGACCGTTTAGAATAAATCCGTTATCAGTTTTTTGTCCCGAGGTTCTTATGGCACGAAGGTCTGTGCCTGATTGAGGTTCGGTAAATGCATAAGCACAAATGATTTCTCCTGACGCTATTTTTGGCAGATACAGGGCTCTTTGCTCGTCCGTACCATGCTCCATGATTGCTTTTGCGCAAACTATGCTAGACATTGCAACTCCAACAGTGAATCCCATGCATGGAATTTCGCCAAAGGTTTCCAGCCAACGAAGAACCTGCTCCTTTTCTAGGCCCAAACCACCATACTTTTCCGGAATTATTAGTCCCAAAAAGCCTGCTTTGGAAAGTTTGTCAAACACGGAATTTGGAAACCATTTACGTTCTTCCCACTCCATAACATGCGGTTCAATTGCAGCAGAACAAAATTTTTTAGTAAGCTCGATCAGGTCCTCCATTCAAACTGATTATTCTAAAAACCGTTCTTAAAAGCTAGAATAAAGTGAATGACCGAAATTCAATCGGAAGAAAGCTTGCTTAAAGAGAAAACACTTGATGTATTAAAAAACGTCAAAGACCCCGAACTTGGTCTTGACGTCGTATTCCTTGGCTTAATCCGGGGCCTTGAGTTTAAAAAGCAATCGGATGAAAAATTTAGCGTGATCATCAAGCTTACTTTGACATCGCCTTCATGTCCCTACGCTGGTCAAATGGTTGATCATGTTAAAACAGTTGTTTCTCAACTAGACTTTGTACAAGATGTTCAAATTTCATTAGAATTAATCCCACCATGGGAACCACCCGAAGAAGTAAAAGAATTATTCGGATGGTCATAAAATTTCAGTTTAAAAAATCATGTCGTAAAAGATAATTATGCATGACCTGCAATTGTCGTTCGAGCCGAAAGAACTGGAAGAACTGAATGACTTACTGGAAAGAGCTTTTCGATCAGGAGAATTCGAGCAAATTTACGGATCTTTGGAAGAAACTATAAGGTCACTCGAGGACACCAAATCCCAAAAAGCATTTATAGCAAAACTTGCCTTTGAGGAAGGCAGATGCACTACAGATCTAGAGTGCCTTACCTTACAGCGCTTAAGTTCAATCAAGACGGGAGTTTCGCTAAGAGGTTTTTTTAATCCTCTCTCAGGGGTTAGATATCCGGAATTACCAGATCAAAAAACAGAACATGTTTTCATTAATCCGGTATCGCTTGATACTACGTCCCAAGATATTATTGTTGACGCTGATTTTGGTCAATATGTTTTTATATGCTGGATGTCGCTGACGGTTGGCTCGTTGTCTCAAGCCATCAGTGTTGTTTTGAACCACTGCAAATCAAGAAAGCAGTTTGATCGCGAGATCGGGAGTTTTCAGTTAGTTCAAGAGAATATCGTAAAAAATTTTTTAAATTTTTTAAAATTTCGCGCCAGTTTAATTTACAGCCTTAATGAAGTTGGGAATTCGCTGGACCTTATTAAGATTTCGCTCAAAAATTACCTGAGCAACTTCAGAGACACTTCAGATTTGCTCATACAATGTTGTGGAGGTATTGGCTTTACCGAGGAATTCGGGTTAAGTGTTTTTTTCAGAAGATTTTTAAGATTGCTCGACATTATTGATTTTGAATGAAAATATTCGTGTCATGTGGAGAAACGTCAGGCGACATAATTTTATCCCATGTGATCGTAGAGTTAAAAAAAATTTTGTCTGCCTGCGAATTTACAGGGCTCTGTGGGAACAGATCTCAGGACTCTGGTGTTCAACAACCGTTTAACGTTAAACACTTTGGCTCATTTGGGCTGCCAGGTTTTCAAACTTTGCTTGATCATGCCCGCTTGTATCTTGAAACAAAAAAGTGGCTTGAACACCAAAAGCCAGACCTAGTTATTCTTTGTGATTACGCGGAATTCAACTTTTTGCTTGCCAAACTCTCGAGTAAGCTCAGAATACCGATTTACTGGATAAGCCCCCCTCAGGTTTGGGCATGGAGAAAATACAGGCTAAGGGTCTTAAAAAAAATACTAGTTGGAGCCGCTTTGATTTTGCCTTTTGAGGAAATGATATGGGGTGACGGTCAGCGCTTTAGGTTTTTTGCTCATCCCTTGGGTTTTTTAGCTTCAAAGCGCGTTTGGAAACCAAACCAAAACGTTATCGCCATCTTTCCGGGAAGTCGGTTAAGTGAATTAAAAGCTCATTATAACACGCTTAACGCTTTCGCCCTCAAAGTGAAAAAGATGGCTCCCTCGGTGCAATTTATCGTTCCTGCGGTACTCAATAAAAATATTGTTTCACGTTTCTTGGATAACAGTCTTTTTTCCTTCTTTGATTCATCTCTTGATGTTCTTGAAATATGCGAATTCGCGCTAATAAAGTCCGGCTCTTCAACTGTCGAAGCAACGTGTATGGGAGTGCCCTTTGTATCTTTCTATCGAGTCAGCCTATTGACCGAGTTTTTTGCGAGAATGTTTTTACGTGTTCACTCTGTAACAGTGGCTAATTTGCTTGTCAAAGATGCAGTGCCGGAATTTTTGCAAAGTCAGTTTAACTCTCAAAATCTCGTAAGATATTTCTTCAGTAGGTTTAACAACGAAAAAGACCTCATCATTCAAAAATTAAAATCTGTTAAACAAATTTTGCTTCCCAACGACCTTAACCCATTTAGGGAGATTGCCAATCATATTATGTTTTTATGTCAAAAATTTTGAGTTATCTCAATTATCACGATAAAAATTTTCGATAGGCACGATTTTGGATTAGAAGATTTTGCGTTATCGAAAAAAGTCGTATCTGTCAGTAACGTCTTCAGGGAGGATCTTGCCAGATAATTTTTCCTTCTTCATTGGCAATCGAGGTTTGAAGCATGTTTTCCGAGCTTTTTGGATGAAGTTGAAATGGAAATTCTCCGTATAACACGACTGTCATCTTAGCAAAAAATGAAATTTGAAACTACTGTCGCTTGTTCTCTCCCGATGTCTATTTTGTTGAGTTACAGAAATTATCAATATTAAACCTGAAAAGAGGATACGTCGAGGGGTAAGGTACCTTGAAGATAAGGTCCCTGCTTGTTGAGCCTTATTGTCAACCACTCGTGTTTTGTTTAAACTCGGTAGAGTGATCAAGTTGATTGCGCTCTTTTGTCTTATGATTGCAAATGCACAAAGTTTGTATGATTTTAAAATTCCTTTGACTAACGGTCAGACTCTCGAACTTGGGTCATTCAGAGGGAAAGTGGTGGTTTTGGTAAACACTGCTACTAAATGCGGTTTTGCTGGCCAACTGAAGGAATTAGAACAACTGCGATCCATGCATGAGACCAAAGATTTAGTAGTAATCGCGATACCCACAAACGATTTTGGGGGTCAAGAGCCGCTATCTGGAGAAACCCTTAAAGAGTATTGTACCGCTAAACATGGAGCTAAATATTACATTGCAGATCGAATGTCGATTAACGACCCGCTCTTTAAATTTCTCACAAGAGAGTCAAAGGTAAAACTTAACTCATTCCCTGAAAGAATTTTATGGAATTTCGAAAAGTTTATTTTTGACAAGGAAGGAAATCTTCGATTCAGGTTTCGATCTCATCAGTCACCGATTTCGGGAAAGTTCAAAAAAGCCGTTGAAAGCCTGCTATAAAGATCAAATGTTATGACGCAAAGTTTTCCCTCAAAGACTTACTAGAAAAAATCTTAATTATAAGCGGTTAGTTTTGGAAAACTTGGGGTGATAACCTTGGATGGACTAAAATGTTAATCAAACACGGGTTCTTGCAGGTTCATTCAAGCGCATTAAAAGTTTTGTAGCATTTTCTCTGCATTCATGGGACATTTTTATGCCCCACAGAACCCGTCTTGAGATCTCAAGACAAGATTTTAAATCAACTAAGGGTTTTTGCCGCGTTTTTCCTTTTAACCAAATTTTACAGAAAAGTCTCCTTGGGTCATTATCTCTTAGCTGCTTATCAGGATCGTAAACTCGAATTGTGTTAAAACCTGTTACGCCAGCTTGCATTTGAAACTGCGGAAAATGGATGCCTCCTTCGAAATCCAAAAAATACCTCGCTAAGAGGTTAGCTCCCGCTTGCCATGGTTGTTGAAGAACGTGGCACAAAAAAGATACTAGCATCGCTCTCATTCTAAAATTAATCCAACCGGTGGTTTTAAGACACTTCATCACTGCATCCACCAAATCAAAGCCTGTTTCACCTTCAATCCAAGCTTCAACTAATTGCGGTTTGTGCTCAAAGGGCCAAGGCTCAAAGCTAGGATTAATGCTTTGATACTCGTACTGAGGCATGTTCTCGAGCTTTTGCATGAAATGCGAACGCCAAAAAATTCGTGACAAAAAAGCTTCGTAGGATTTGCGATTGTTATCAGACAAAGAGTTTTCGGTGATCATTTTTTTGGTGAGCTGAAATACTACACGAGCACTCACATTTCCATACGCCAAATAGCAGGACAATCGTGAGGAGTATTTATGAGATTCAAAGGGCTTTGAGATATTCGCCAAATATCCCCTACCCCTTTCATCTAAAAATGATTTTAACGTTGCAAGAGCAGCTCTTTCACCCGGTTCCTGAAAAGTGGTGGGGTAGCATGAGAGCTCGTTTTTTAAGTTTTGAGGTAACAAAAACTGATCAATGTCCAACGGGTAGAACAGTTCTCTGCTAAGGATTGTTTCAGTCACAGGGGTTTCCAGCCACTCTTCAAACTTGATCCTCCAACCCTGAGGCCTTGACTTGCCTCTTATTATTCCGTCAGTGGGTATCTCGATCCACTCTATATTGTTAAGTTTAAAAAAATTTCTTAACCTCTTGTCTCGCAGAAATGTATATTTTGGCCCAACCTCTTGATGGGAGAAAACAGTTTTTAAATCAACTTTTCCCATGATATAGGAAAAGACCTCAACAGGATCGCCAAACAAAAGACAAACTCGATACCCAAACTTGGATAAACTCTCATTCAGCTTTACCAAACTGCTATAAATAAACTTGTAATGTCTAATGTCAAACCAACTTTGTTGCATGTACTCTGGCTCGAAGATAAAAATTACTGAATACTTAATCTTTGAGTCCTCCGCCAGCGAAAAAACAGGGTTATCATAAAGTCTCAGATCCCTTTTTAAATAAATTAAATTAATCTGATCCTTACTCGTTCGTGTCAATTAGAACTCCCTTGTTTACCAAACTTTGTAAAGATTTCTCACCTATTTTGGCAAGGGCAAAAGCTTTTTCAGAACCAACTTGTCTTGTGATAAATGGTCGTAACCTTGGGTTCTTCGATAAAATTTCTGAATTTTTCACTAGAAACCGATAATAAAGTCCGTCCCAAATCGTACTCCATTCAGCCCTTTTGTAATCTGACATCTTGAGTATGTAGTTTGAAGATGAAAAGTAGGGTTTTGTCGAAATTAAATCACCGCAAGCAAACTGGCTCATTCCGTAAACATTTGGAACCATAACCCAATCGTAAGCGTCCAGAGTGTACTTCATAAACCATTTATAAACACTGTCTGGATGAACCTCGCAAAGAAAGAAAAAATTGCCGAGTATCATTAACCGTTCAATGTGATGTAAAAATCCCCATTTTTCGGCTTTCCTGATACAATCGTCTACCGGTGGACAGTCAAAAAGTAATTTATCGGAAAGTCTGAACCGGTGCTGAAAAATATTGGATTTTCTCAACGTGTTTCCCAAAATTACATATGCAAGTCGCATGAATTCCCTCCATCCAAGAACTTGCCTGACAAAAGCCTCAACTGACGCCAAGTTTGTTTCATTTAACTCTGATAGCACAACTTTTATGACCTCGTTCGGATCAAGTAAGCCTATATTTAAAACCGGTGATATACCGCTATGGAATAGAAACAGGTCCCGACAGCTTATCGCATCCTGATACGGGCCAAAAAAGTTGAGTTTTTTTTTAACGAAAAAATTTATGAGTTCTAGCGCTCCTTCCCGGGTAACCGGAAACAACAAGTTATTTGAGGAGCCCGGGTTTTTGCCAAAATTTCTCTCAACATACTCCTTTGCTTCATAAAAAATTTGATGCTCGATATCGAACAAAGGATGTTCGGGAACTCGCACGCTTTTTGGTAATTTCTTTCTGTTTTCAACATCAAAGCTCCATTTGCCTCCAAAGGGTTTGCCGTTTATTGTCAAGATCTGAAACTTTTTCCTTCCATCAATATAGAAATCTCTCATTATAAGACGTCTGGCCGAATTTTTTTGCCAATAGTTTTCCAAGTCTTTCCTGGATAATACGAAACAGGGATTGTCAAGAAAAATTACGTCGGGACCAAAAAACCTTCGTATTCTTTTCTCTAAAATATAGTCAGTAGGATCAAATGTAACAAACCTACCAAAGTTTCTTTTGCGTAATTCCTCTGCGACGCTTTTGAGATCTTTGAAATTCTGATACTCAATATAAATCGTTTTCTTATTCGATTTTTGCAGTTCAAGATGAAAGTTTTTCATCGTAAGCCTATGAAAAAGTAACTTCTGCTTGTGAAACGGTATGTAATACGAGTGATCCCCAAAAAATAAAGAATCTTCAATTAAAACATAATAATCACAATCTAGTTCTAGCCACTTACGGTGTAATTGATGTGGAAAAATAAGACCCACTCGCCCCACTGTCAATATTTTACTTGGGTAAAGTTATCGTTAAAATTTTTCCGGGTGAAGACACCGCTAAATGTTTATTGGGTGAGACGTGACTTAAGGCTCCATGATAACCCTGCCCTTAGTGCTATTGCTCAGGAGAGTAAAAACTTTGCTGTTATTTTTATCTTTGAACCTTACATGTATTTAGCAAAGCCTCAGTACAACTTTGGGTATCCTCAGAGACAGTTTTTGATACGAGCGATACCTCGGTTTGCCAAAAAATTCCAGTATTTTCACCTTATCTTCGATTATCCTGTAAAGACCTTCTCAAGGCTTGCGGAAAAGTATGATTTGACCGTTTATGTGAACGAAGATATTCATCCTGACTTTTATAAACAGTTGAACAAGCTAAAACGCGCTGGAATAAAAATCAAGCTTTTTGAAGATCAGCTTACAGTACCAAAAAGCCTCTTAACCAAAGACTCACAAATTTATACCGTTTTTACGCCGTTTAAAAAAGCTGCATGGAGGTATCTAATAGAAGCAAAAACCGCTTCTGTAGCGAGTTTCAGTACAATGCCTATCCCCGAGCTAGTTAGCCAATCGATTCCTGCCGTCGAGAATGAAATTGCTAACCGGGTAAGTAATCGGAGGGTTTTTCTTTTTGAAGGGACAGAATTAGACCTCGATGAAATTCTTGGTTTCGCGCCAAATTTTGATGATTGGTATTTTTCCGAAGAGGAGGCGATACAGATTGCTGTGAGCTTCATAGAAAAAAAACTTGCTAATTATCACACAAACCGAAACATGCTTGCGCTTGATGCCACCTCAAAACTTAGCCTCGCATTGGCATGGGGTTTGATTTCAGCTCGAACGCTTAAGAACCTAATCCTCGATAAATTGGGACTGCGCTACGTAGAGCCAGATGATAAGAACAATTTGGGACCAGTGACTTTTTTGTCTGAACTTATTTGGCGAGAATTTTACAAGTACTTGCTTTATCATTTTCCTTGGTTATTAAACCTGGAGTTTCAGGAAAAAAAAAGAAGCATACTGTGGGTAAAAGGAGATGTAGCAAGGAGGAGGTTCATTGCATGGATTAAGGCTGAAACTGGCTATGACTTGGTTGACGCGGCGATGATGCAGATTGCTAAAACTGGTTATATGCACAACAGGGCAAGGATGCTTGTGGCGTCAATTCTCACAAAAAACCTCGGAGTTGATTGGAGAGCAGGTCAGGAGTACTTTAGAGCCAGCCTCATTGATTTAGATGAAGCGTCCAACAATGGAGGTTGGCAATGGTCTGCCAGTGTTGGAGCGGATCCGAAACCTATCAGAATATTTAATCCATATTTACAGGCTGATAAATTTGATCCAACAGGCCTATATAGAAAAAAATGGTTGAGTGAAACAGCACATTCTTGGCGAAATAATGAAAGCCATGTCCGTGACATTGAGCCAATCATAAGCCATTTGGATGCGAGACAGGAGGCGCTTAAAAGGTATGGACTTTTTGACGACTAAAAAAACCCCTAGCATGAGTGTTTTAAAGCTAATGCAAAGAATGGGTTTAGAGAATGCTTTAAAAAACATCATAACAGGTCGAATAATGCTCATTTTTGACAAAACAGTGCTGACGACAAGGATTAACCTGTACGTGCTTTAATGGCTCTAACGAAGGCAAAATACAAGTTTAGCGCCTGACGGAAAATCATGGAAACATGTTGGGTGAATGAAAAGAGGAAAACCGTTGCGAATATCAAATAAGTTTGATAAGCAAAGTTAAGAGGAAAACTCGGCTTTATTAGATTGTTTTGCCAACGGCAAATAATAATACTGTCTGAAGACGTTTTTTACCTTGAAATTCTTACAAGATGCTACGAATGTCTATCGCTATCGTCGGATTTATTAAAGATTTTTTTTCGTAGGACTCGTACCGTGTTATCAAAACCAAATTCAAGGAAAGCAAAAAAATTTAATCACGCAACTACAAACTCACTTACATAGGTCTTTTGACTAGCATCGCGCAACCTCCGCCGCCTGCCGCGCACGATGCGATGATAGCGTACGTTCCGCCATATGTGTTTAATGCTTTCGCGGCATGGAGTATAAGTCTTAAACCTGTAGCAGCAAATGGGTGACCGTAGGCCAGACTTCCTCCAAAAACGTTTACTCTGTCGCGTGGTATCTCGGTTTTTTCTACGTTATACTTGCTCCAGCCCATTGATAGACATTTTAGGTTAATAAGAACCTGACACGCGAACGCTTCGTGAATTTCGTAAAAATCAACTTGATTAGGAGCCAATTTGTTTCTTTTCAACAACCTGTCGATAGCTACAACAGGGGCCATCAAGAGCCCATCAGAAGGATCAACGGCTGAGAAAACGTAGTCTACGATTTCACACAGAGGCTCTGTTTCCGCCTTCGAAAGCTCGGACTCGTCAACAAAAAGCGCAATGCTACCTCCATCTGTAAGAGATGAAGAGTTTCCTGCAGTTATACTTCCATCACTTGAAAAAACCGCGCTAAGCGTGGATAACTTTTCCATTGATGTGTCTGGACGAGGGATATTGTCCGATGACACACCAAACGTCGTTACAATTTGAGTTTCAAACATATTGTTTTTAAGCGCGCTAATTGCTTTCATGTGGGAGTCATAAGCGTACTCATCCTGTTCTTGCCTCGAAATATTCCAAAAACTATTCATTAACTCACAAGACTGTCCCATTGTAAGGCCTGTTGACGGTTCCTTTGGACTGGGAACAACCGGGTATAAATCCGAAGGTCTTAGTTTAAGTATGGATTTAAACTTATGCGTAAGAGTTTTGCTCATCATGAACCTTATTAACTTTTGGGATCCTTTTTGTGATATGAAAAGTTTTGGGGTAGACATTACCTCGACACCTACACAGAGCACTTTGCTTGAGTTGCCTGATCTGATCAGGCCAAAAGCCGTGGCGCTTGAGACCAAACTACTAATGCAATAATTTGATACAAAGGTTGCTGGAATGTCCTTAGGGAGACTGGATCTTATGACTATTTCTCTGGCAAGATTGGGGATTTCAGGATCAAGCAAAACCGATGATGCAAGAACTAAATTCGGAAGTAAAGTATTGTTTCTAACAAAAAAGCTCTCAACCAAAGATACCCCTAGATCCAAGGTTGAATAATTTTCAAATCCAGTAAAAATTTTTCTGAATGGACTTCTTCTAATGTCTAAACAAAAGACACGCATTTGCAACTTAAAGATATATCAATTTTTTTTGGCGATAAACGATCAAATCACTAAGATTAGAAGGCGCATTTTTGGATGAAAACTCAGAAGAAAGCCACGCAAATCTTTTGCGTTCTAAGATGTTGACCAGTGATGTGACAGTTTGCTTCTTAAATGTTGTCGGGATCCAAAAACATACCTTCTTGCGAAAGCTCAAAAGATCGCTTAACAAAAACAAAAAAGAAAGATTGTTGAAATTTACAAATATGAAACTCGCCAAAGAAGCGCACTCAATTAAATCATTTCGCACTTCATTGCTGTAATCACCGTTTTTCGAGGTATGCCAAAATATCGCAGAATGAGCCAAAGCATCTTTCAAAAAATTGGTATTGCAATTTCTTTGCAGGTAGCCTGTGAAAAAAGTTTGGCAGGCAAGTTTGGCTGATAGATCAGGGTCGACAACTATTAAATGATTTTGAAAATTTTTTCGTAGAATAAACCTCACCTAATTCTTTAGAAGCTCATGTTTGATTGAAAGTTTCTATTGAAATTGACAAGCTCAAGAGGTAGATATAAACTTATACGCATGGGAAACATTGAAGAATTGACAGATGGGTCTTTTGAGGAAAAAGTTTTGAACGAAAAGACCTTACCGGTGGTAGTCGATTTTTGGGCAGCATGGTGCGGACCTTGTAACCAAGTTGCGCCAATTTACGAAGAAGTAGCTAGCGAATACAAAGAAAAGGTTAAATTTTATAAAATGAACATTGAAGAGAACCAATACTGGGCGGCAAGGTTTAATGTTAGTACAATTCCAACGTTTTTGTTTTTCAAGGACGGGAACCTTGTTCAGCGAATTAGCGGATATCGGCAGAAATCTCAACTAGTAGAATTAGTCGAGCAACTACTCAATAGTTGAGATTTCTGACTTAGGGTCCCTTTGCGGGTCAGCACAGATCTGCATGTTTTACGGTTTTTGATTGGGAAGCTCATAGTTTTTAGGTATTTCCTATTTTCCGATTGACGGCATTTATCAGACTTATTTTGTCTTCGAAAGAATACTACAAAGTTTTGCCTTATATCTTGCACCTGAAGCCTCTGGGGATTTGGTTCTCCGGTGAAGATTGCATAATTTATTTCCCTGCGGAAACCAAAGAGCATCTCTCGGGCTTTAAATTTGATGAGATTTCATGGGAGCCGGCTTCTATCCCATCGAAAACCTTGCCATTCAAGCCATATTTCCGTGTAACCTTGGTTTCACGCCCGGAAAAGTTCTGGCACAAAAGTCGGCATGTAAAAATTCTTCTTGGTCCTGCCTTTGGTACTGCCGAACACCCGACAACGGCTCGGATGATAAAAATTATTTTAGGCCTGAAAAAATATAAATCGTGTATTGATTTCGGCGCTGGCACCGGCATTTTAGGCCTAGTTTTTGAAAAAATAACGCGTGGAAGATGTTATTATGTCGAGATAGATCCTTTAGCCTTAGACAACTTACGTGCAAACCTCGCTATGAACAGGAGCAAAGGCTGTATCGTAAAGCTTGAAGATGTGAAATTATCGGAGGTAATTCTGGCAAATGTTTATCTTGAGACAATCATCAACAACATCGACATTCTTTTGTCAAAAAAACCAAAACTCCTGGTCTTGTCTGGTATAAGAGCTAGCGACGATCTAACTTTACTACAAAAAAGGTTGGCAATTTGCAGCCTTTATGAAGACGACGGCTGGTTGACTTGCGTTGCTTTACCAAGAGGTATAAATTAGACGACATTATGAAAGCAATTTTTTTTCAAGAGCACGGCCCGATCTCAGTGTTGCGGTATGGCAGTGTTCCGGACCCAGTAGTAAGGCCTGGGGAAGCCTTAATTAAGGTCCATTTCTGTGCTTTAAACAGATTGGATATTTGGGTGCGAACGGGGTGGAAAGGTCTCAAAGTTGAGTTCCCCCATATAACAGGGTCTGACATTGTTGGTGAACTAGTTGAACTAAACGGAGTTTCGAAAAGCCTGAAAATTGGTGACAAGGTATTTGTAAATCCAGGGGTAATATCATCTTTTGACGAATGGGTCATGAAAGGAGAGCCATCGGTAAGTCCGGGTTACAAAATTATAGGCGAACAATTGAGAGGTGGGCTTGCCGAATACGTAGTGGTTCCAATTCAAAATGTTTTAAAGCTTCCCGACAACAGAGATCCCATTTCGGTATGCTGCAGCATATTGTGTGGAATGACTGTTTGGAGAATGCTGTTTAGTAGAGCTCATTTAAAACCCGGTGAATCTGTTTTGGTTGTAGGAGCAGGGGGTGGGGTAAACTCCTTATGCATTCAAATTTGTAAAAAAATTGGATGTTACGTTATTGCACTTGCGGGTGGAAAAGAAAAAGTAGACCTAGCGTACAAATTGGGAGCAGATCTGGTCCTTGACTATAAAAAAAATAAAACGTGGCATTTGGCTGTACTCGACCACACAAAGTCTCGTGGTGTCGATATTGTTGTAGACAACGTCGGCAAAAACACAATCCAGCAGAGCATAATAGCGGTTAAACGAGGAGGAAGAATTGTAACTGTGGGCAACACATCCGGATGGGATTTAAATTTCGACAACAGATACCTGTTTGCCAAACAAGTGTCAATAATTGGATCCACGATGGGTAGTGAATTAGATCTTGTTGAAAGTCAGAATTTTCTTCATAGGGAAAAAATTACGCCAGTAATTCACCAAATATTTGAGCTAAAGGATGGCATAAAAGCTTTAAAAGTTTTAGAATCAGGCAAACATTTTGGTAAAATAGTTATTAACGTTCCTTAAGTTTAAATCCTCTTACTTAAAACCTAGAAACCTAATCTATTGAGGGAAGGGTTTTAAAAAACTTTTTATTTAACTAAATTATTGACAAATTTAACAAGATGTGATGTAATTAATAAGAGTTTTAGCTTCGTCAATTTTAAATTTTAACAGCTATTCAAAAGTAAGTCATGAATATTTCATATTTGTCGAAAAATGACCGTTCTCTAGCTCAACACTTTGAAAGGTTCAGTGCTACAGCTTTAGTAGTTGGAGGAGGCTCAAGTGGGCTGTACCTTTCGAGTTTATTTCAGCAAAGCGATTTTGATTACTGTCTTCTTGAAGCAAGCGAAACAATTGGTGGAAGGATGTCTCCGGATCCCAACTACGTGGTTTGTTTGGATGCGAACAAACAGTTACTGTTTAGTCACTTTATTGTCCCGGGACTGCCGCTAGGCGCCGAACAGATAAGCAGAAATCATGAGCTGGTGAATAAGCTTGTCAGTGAACACAATTTAACTATCAGAAAGAATTCCATGCCTTACAGACCTTTCATCGTAACGCGCGAGGGTCTTAATTGGCGTAAACTGGATGAACCAAATACCGATTTAGTTCTCAGGGCGTTATGCATACTTGAGAACGGTTCAGACAGGGATAAAGTTGCAAATTACGCAATACTGTCTGAGTATTGGGACACTAAAGGGTTTTATAAAAATGGATTTGGTGAATATCTGATCGATCCAAATGACGTGGTAGCCGTCTTATACAGTCAGGTTGACAAAAATCGGGTTCATTTGTCAAAAAGAGTTTTAGCTGTTGAAAGACGTCATCTAGGTTACAAAGTTACAGGGCATGATTTCGAAGCAGATTGCAAGTACGTTATTTTCGCATTGCCGCCTTGGCAATTGTTGAATATTGACCTTCCACCCGATGTGACAGCGTTGATCGAAAAGCTTGCGAAGCATCTTTATCCCACGACTTGGCCTGCAAAGTTCGTTGTCATTCTAGAGAACAGCGACAAAGAAATTCTGCCACAAGGTTACAGTGAGTTCTTACTGGTAGACGATGAGTTTTGTGCCCAAGTTTGGATACCTCAGAAAGAACGTCTTGGTAAACATTGTCTTCTTAGCGGAGTTATTGCTCCAATTGATGTGTCTATGTTGCCCAAATATGAACTAGCATGTGATTGGTTTGATAAGCTAGGTGAATTTTTCGGTGCTCGGAACCTGAAGGTCAAAGAATTTGTTGTTTACTTTGTTGCATCACACCATAAAGGCGCATATCCTCATTATCCGGGGGACCAAACATTCCATAGTCAAGTTGAACCCATTTTGGCTGCTTTGAACAACAAGAACATGTTTTTCGTCGGGGGTTCTTACGATCGTGACGACTTTGGAAACTTAAGTGCTGGCTTTAATTCCGCTCAGAGGGTATTTGAACAAATTCTCGGGACATCGTTTCGCGGATGTATGTAAGCCACAGCTTAAACAGTCAGATTAAGAGTTTCATATCGCGGGACTCATTTTTTAGGAAACCATGGTGGCAAGCTTTTGGATTTTATTTCCTATTATGATAAGTTCAAGCTAAAATAATTTGAACGGGCGAGTAAAAAGATCATTTCGAAAATGAAAAAAAAGCTTTTTATTCAGACTTTCGGTTGTCAAATGAACGAGTATGACTCGAAGAAAATAGCTGCTATTCTTTCGGGAGACTATGTGCCGACGGACACCATTAAAGACGCTGACTTGGTTTTTATAAATACTTGCTCCGTTCGGGAAAAAGCCAGACTTAAGTTATATTCGGTACTAGGAAGCTTAAAAAAACAAAAAAAAGTTAATCCTCACTTAAGAATTGGTGTTGGAGGGTGTGTTGCCCAACAAGACGGTGAAGATATCATAAGAAACGCCCCCCACGTTGATTTTGTGGTAGGGACCCATAACTTAAGTTTCATTCCAGCCTTACTAAAAAACTTGGACAATGGTCTTGGCAAACAAGTCGCCGTAGACTTTAGAGATGAATGGGAAGATCTTCCGTTAGGATATGAAATAAAGGATGGTGTCACAGCGTTTGTAAGCATTTCGCGTGGGTGTGACAAAAACTGCTCTTTTTGTATAGTCCCCAAAACAAGAGGACCAGAAGTTTCAAGACCTTTGGATGAAATTATAAGAGAATGCAAACTTTTGTTAATGAAAGGCGTCAAAGAAATCACGCTATTAGGGCAGACCGTGAATAGTTGGGGAAAAGATCTACAGCCAAAAAAAAGATTTCTTCACCTTTTGGAAGAAATTCTCAAATTAGGAAGTGATTTTAGACTACGGTTTACAAGTCCTCATCCTCAGGAAATGAGATCTGATCTCCTTGATTTTATTGGTTCTGCGCCTCAATTAGGCAGGCACCTCCATCTACCTCTTCAATCAGGTAGCGACAGAGTGCTAAAGAGAATGAACAGGAATTACAAAGTTCGCCGTTACCTTGAAATTATCGAGGAAGCAAAAAGCAAAATAAACAATCTATCAATAACAACAGACATCATCGTCGGATTTCCAGGCGAGTCCGAATCGGATTTTAATGAAACCTTAAAAATTGTCGAACTCGTTGAGTTTGACAGTAGCTTCTCATTCATATTTTCTCCAAGGCCGGGGACCAAAGCTGCCGAATTTTCTGATCAGATCCCAAGGGAAGTTGCGCAAGATAGGCTTCGTCGACTCCAAGAGCTTCAAAGGCGCATCACGGAAAAGAGACTCAAGCGTTTTGTAGGTGAAAAGGTTGAGGTTTTGGTCGAAGGACCAGCGTCAAAAACCGGCGCCAGCGATATGCAGGGAAGAAATGAAAACAATGTGTATTGCGTTTTTCCCAAATCAGGGAATTTAAAACCAGGTGACTTTGTTACCGTGTTCATTCAGTCTCAAAATACGAACACTTTAAGAGGCGAAGCTGTAACTTAATTTTTTAATTGAAAATTTTTAGAAACTTTACCAACCTATCAGTGGACTCAGTTACAATAGGAGTCTTTGATGGTGTTCATTTGGGCCATCAAGCGGTTATTAATTCCCTTCAAGGAACCTCATCCGTAATAACTTTTAGAACAAATCCGAAATTTATTCTAAATCGTGTTTTGTATAACAAGCCCATTGTTTCATTTAGAGAATTTGCGACTATCTTGAAACATTCTGGAGTCGATTTCCTAATCGTGTTAAATTTCAAAAAAATCAGCCATCTAACCGGTTATGAGTTTCTGACTTTAGTGAAACATTATCTAAGACCTCGGGTCATTGTTTCAGGTGTTGACAATCGAGTGGGACGAGATAGGTTGGAGTTATCTTACGATGTAGCCAAATCAGTTCTTAGAGCAGACAAAATTACCGTTCCAAGCTTTTATGTGAGAAATTTAAAAGTCAGTTCATCGCGCCTTCGAGAATGCGTGATAAAAGGCGATTTAAAAGCTTATACGGACTTAACTGGCAGGAAATTTAGAATCTACATAAAATCGAGCGATAGACATATATTCGTAAAACGACAACTATTGCCGAACGGTATATTTAAGACCATGTTTGGACAAGTAGCGATTCTCGAGGAAAAAGTTTATTGTCAAGACTGTGTTAAAATTCCCGCATTTACATTTGTTGAGCTTTACCAAAACTGACAAGATTGATAAATTTTCATCATGCTTCGTGCGATTTTTTTAATATCAGTTGCTGTGTGGTTAAATTCTTGTGTGCCAATCGAAAGCCATCGTGACAAAGCCATGAAATGGCTTGGTCATCATGTTGACAATTTGGTGCTCAATTGGGGACCTCCTCATTCCACATTTACTCTTTCAGACGGAAGCAGAGTTATACAGTACAAAAAAGAGTGGACTGAAAATGAGTATCACTATAGAGATTACCGGCAGGAGCCGTACATCATTCCCGTCCCAAAAAAGTGTTATATAAATTTTTTTGTTGACACTAGAGGTTTCGTAAAAGACTTTGCAAACGAGGGAGACTGTTGGTAATCTTTACAGAGCCATTTTCGGTGATTTCTTTAATAGAAAACGACTCTGGCTATCACGTTCGTGCTGACTTATTTTCAATTTCCTTTCTCAATAAAAAAGGCTCTGTACAACAAAATTGCGAGGACTTATTGACCTTAAAGCAGGTTCATTCAAGCTTAATAATTTCTGATCCACAAGGATCGCTTGAAGGGGACGGGATATTGATCGGAGATCTTATAAAAAAGGGGGGAATTTACACAGCTGACTGTATACCGTTTGCTATTTTGGGTTCAAAAAAGCTTGTGCTTCTTCATTGTGGTTGGCGAGGCATTAAGGACCAAATAATTTTAAAAGGATTGGAATCTCTAGGTGAGCGACCGAGGATGTGTTTGGTGGGCCCCTGCGCAAGAAGGTGTTGTTATGAGGTAAAGCGGGATTTTCTTGACTTGATATCTACGTCCGCTCATTTTAAGTTTCACAATCAGCAAATTTTCTTTGATCTTGTCGGGTACGCTTGTGACTTTTTGCCGAAAGAAATTCCCGTTTTTGATCTTAGGATTTGTACGATCTGTAACACCAATTGGCATTCGTATAGACGCCAGAAAACAAAGATGAATAATCTGACAGTAGCGCGTTTGGTGGACTGAAATAATTATGCGGTATCATTGAGAGGCGATTTATAGGCACTCTTGATGAAAACTCCGGTTACCTCGTTTAAATGGATGGTGCTAGACAATTTGAAGGCTAAAGCATACGTAAGTTTAAAACGTGTTTGAATTCATTCTATCGCGGCAACCTTGCGAAATGCTGTAAAATAAGAAAAGCAAAAAACACTCTGACGCCGTTATTCTGGCGGTCTTTAATCTATGGCTACAGCTTGTAAGCTTAACCATCACACTAAATCTGCCTTTCCTTTTGCTATCCAAAAATTTTTTAAGCCCAAGAGACCTCTCTAGATGAATAAGTTCTTAAGCCTGAAAATGAAAAGCTAAGTTGATGCAAATCGTCAAGTGGTTACACAATTAATCAATTAATTAAATGATTTGAAAATTAATATGAATGATTGTTAGAAGCTTAACCAGTAAACATCTCAAATTTCATCTTTTATGACGTTTATTTTAACGAAAGCTAAAAAATCCTAAAAAGCTTGTTGAGACTCTCTTTATGGAGCGATAGTTTCTGAAGGCAAACGAGGCAGATTTGGTCTAAGGTATTTTAGCACAAAAAAGAAACTTTGATCATTCACAGTCAATGAATGCTGGTGGTCGTTGCTCCCCGCGATGGCTTGAAGTTAAAGTTAATAAAAACGCCATGACTTAAGGAAGTTAACTTATAAAAAATTTTTTCAGTCAAAGATGGGTCATTGAAATCTTTTATCCGGACAGTTTAAGTTCGCTCTCACAGAGATTTAGTGAACATTTAACCAGAAGAGACACAAGTGGGTCTCAAGAAGATGAGGGCTTGCAACTTAAAAAAATGCCACAAATTCTTCATTAGACAAAAAAATTTAATCATAAAAGGCACAACCTTTAGCCGAACAACAGCTTGAAATTGCTATCTTAATATATCTAAGAAATTTGGTCTTACAGAAACTGTGAAAAATCACGTATTTGTTGTGCTGCCTGAATGCCTTTGTTAAATTTACGTCAAAATTTTGTTTTTTGGCAACGGGTTAGTCGAACAACGAAAGATTTGATCAAAAGACGTATTTAAAAATTCTATTCGGGAAAAATTCCGGTTGTTGTAACCTTATGTGCTTTATTTTTTAATTCATAATCGAGTTACGACAGCCCCGGGGCCCCTTCTTAGATAAAATAATCCTAAGCAGGTGCAAATAGCCTCTCTTTTTTTGTATAAAGACAATTACATGATTATACTGTGCCTATGATACATTTGCCCGGATAAAGTAGCTGAAAGACCGACCTAACCATGATTGCCTGAGAATTTAATAACGACCGGTTAATCTTACTTGCCCCTTAGAAAGATTTCTCGGGTTTTAGTCGTGAGATTACCGGCAAAATCCTTTACGGTTTCGAGTACCACTATTTTGTTAGTGTACACTTCGGCTATTTGTCCACCGTTTTTTCCTATGGTATCTCCTTTGCCAACCAGAAAACCTTGTCCTGTAGGCAAGGTCACAAACCCTTTTAGGGCTCCCTCAGTTTCCAGCACAGCTGTAAGAGCAACTTCGGATAGGTCGACCATTTCCAACGGGCTTTTTGTTTGTGTCGCTCCCTCAAGTGGTTTTGGATCGTACGGCCTGAAAGGATCTCGCAAAGTTGCGAACTCAATGTTAGGTTTCGTTTCCCCAAGCAACTTTTTCTGAAAATACTCCAAATTTGCTACTAAATCCTGCTCTATAGAACCAGCCCTAGAGGAACCTGACTGACCCAGAAAGAATACTTCCAAATCTTTCTTTGGAATTTCCTTCAAAATTGTGCCGACATCCAAAAATTCTTCTAGGTCAGAGATATTTGACGGATTTTTATTGTATTTTAAAAAGTACGCGTTTCTGGCGACTTCTAGCTTCTGTCTGGAGGATAGATGTTCTGTCTGTTTTGCAAAATTTTCTTTTTGAGATGATTTGGACTCAAAAGTAAAAAGGAGGAACGCAATTTCAACAAACACAATTAAAACTAAAATCCAAACAACTAACCTCTTGTTCCTCAGCACTGTTCGATATAAAAAAGATATTCTATCCTGATTTTCTTTACTTTCCGATATTTTTTTGAAAACCTTCGATAATAGGCTTATAAATTGTTAATATGAACATAAACAAGTTTACGATAAAAAGTCGTGAGGCGCTTGAGTCAGGTCAAAAAGAGGCCTTAAACAGGGGTCATCAGGAAGTTGATGTCCCTCACCTCGGGATGGCTTTAATCAACCAAAGCGACACGGCTGTAACTGAAACTCTGAGGCTGTTAGGCTATGATCATTCGGTCCTCCGAGAAATTCTTGAAAAGAAGTTATCTAAAATTCCCTCTGTGTCGGGCAGTGGCTATGATCCAGCAAAGATAGGGGTATCTCAGAAACTGGCTACAGTTCTTATTAAAGCCGACGATGAAGCAAAAAAGTTAAAAGACGAACTGATATCGGTTGAACACCTTTTCCTATCAATACTATTGGATCCGACCAACCCTTTTTCAGAAGCTGGATTAACGTACCAGAATTTCTTGGAGTGGTTAAAAAAATATCGGGGCAGGCACAGAGTAACAACCGACAATCCCGAAGCATCTTATAATGCTCTTAACAAGTATGGCAGGGATTTAGTGGAACTAGCCAAGCAAGGCAAACTTGATCCGGTTATAGGCAGAGATGAGGAGATAAGGAGGGTAATTCAAATACTTTCGCGTAAAACGAAAAATAATCCTGTACTTATCGGAGAACCTGGAGTCGGTAAAACCGCAATTGTGGAAGGGCTTGCCCAGCGAATTCACAGACAGGATGTGCCGGAAGGTCTGAAAAACAAAAGGCTGTATCAACTCGACTTGAGCGCTCTAATTGCCGGGGCTAAATACAGAGGCGAATTTGAAGAAAGATTGAAAGCGGTTCTTGAGGAAATACGTTCTCAGGAAGGAGAAATCATAGTATTTATCGACGAACTGCACATGATTGTTGGTGCAGGCAAAGCTGAAGGCGCTTTGGACGCTGGCAATATGTTGAAGCCAATGTTAGCGCGTGGGGAATTGAGGTGTATTGGAGCCACTACGCTGGATGAATACCGGAAGTACATTGAAAAAGATGCTGCTCTTGAGAGGCGTTTTCAACCAGTTCTTGTAGATGAACCAACTGTTGAAGAAACAATCACGATTCTGAGAGGGCTCAAAGAACGCTACGAGATACACCATGGCGTGAAAATCTCTGACGACGCTTTGATTGCGGCCGCCAATCTTAGCAAGAGATATATTTCAGATCGATTTTTACCCGACAAAGCAATAGATCTTGTCGATGAAGCCTGCGCAACCGTAAGAGTTCAGCTTGACTCTTTGCCTCAGCCTCTGGAGGAGATTTCTAGAAAAATTTTGCAGTTACAAATAGAGGCAGCAGCATTAAAAACTGATATTTCTGAGTCGGCAATTAAAAAACTTCAGGCAATAAATGCTGAAATCGAGCAACTAAAAAAAGATGAAGAAAAGTTAAGAGAACAATGGGAACAGGAAAAAGCGGTTATACAAAAAATCAAAGATCTAAAATCGCGAATTGAACGGGTTAAATTTGACATAGAGCACGCTGAAAGAGCTTATGATTTGAACAAAGCGGCTGAGCTGAAGTATGGTGTTTTACCTCAGCTTCAAAGCGAGCTTGAAAATACTGCAAAACTTATCAGTGAGAACAGGATCCTCCGAGAAGAAGTTACTGAAAATGAAATAGCGGAAATTGTGAGTAGATGGACAGGAGTACCTGTTAAGAGATTGGTGACAACGGAGAAGCAAAAAGTCTTGGAACTTAAATCGGTTTTAGAAAGTAAAGTCGTAGCTCAAGCAGAGGCAATTGAGGCTGTTTTTGAAGCTGTTTTGCGCGGTAGAGCCGGAATAAAAGACCCGAATAGACCCATAGGAAGTTTTCTATTCCTTGGCCCAACTGGCGTTGGGAAAACCCATCTCGCCAAAACATTAGCTGAATCGTTGTTTGACTCAAAAGACGCTTTAATTCGGATAGACATGTCAGAATATATGGATAAGTTTTCTGTAAGCAGGCTTATAGGAGCACCCCCCGGATATGTGGGTTATGAAGAAGGCGGCCAATTAACGGAGGCCGTCAGAAGGCGACCCTATTCGGTAGTGCTATTTGATGAAATCGAAAAGGCTCATCCGGATGTCACTAACATTTTTCTCCAGATCATTGACGACGGACGATTAACGGATAGTCACGGTAGAACAGTTGACTTTAAAAATACAATCCTTATTTTTACCTCTAACATTGCAAGTTCTATCGTAACTGAAAATAGTGAAAATCCAAAATTAAAGAACATGGTTCTAGAAGAGGTTAAAAAATACTTAAGACTAGAGTTAATCAACAGATTCGACGAAATCATCATTTTCAAACCCTTATCAGACGAACATATATTAAAAATAGTTGATTTGGAGTTGGAGAATCTTCGTTTGAGGCTAAAAGACCTAAATTTAGAATTGATAGTTACGGACAATGCCAAGCAAGTAATAGCGAAAAGAGGATTTGACCCGGTTTTCGGCGCTCGTCCGATAAAGAGATACATTCAGCGCTTTGTTGAAACAGACGTGGCGAAATATCTACTGTCTTCTAATCCACAGGGAGCCGTAATTGTGGATTTTGATCCTGTCAAAGACAAATTCGTTATCAAGTCGTATGACGCCTAACAAAACATCAGGTCTCTAAATTGGAGATGTCTGGTGATACTTTTTGAAATTTAATTCATTACCTGAGACATTTACGTCAAAAAAACACGCGTATCCTTTTGCACAGGATGTGCAGTTTCTTTATTGGCTCCAAAACACTGCAAACTCTCTTAAAGATCTGGTTACGTTCGCAACTAAGAAGCTGCTACTTGAAAACTAACACTCGGTTTAGGAGTTTTTTAATTACTTTGATAATTGATTTGATTTTTTTATAAATATGATGTACAATGATTGAAACTTAGTATGGCACGGTTTTCGTTAAGACCTGGCCCTAATAGTCCGTACGATTTTTCTAAGTACGATGAGAGACTACTCGATTTAGTAGATTTTTTGATTGCGCAGCCACCTTCCATTTACGATGACAGAAATCTAGCGATTTCAGTTTCTCGAGACCTACTCTCTTTAAAAGACACATCACGGTACTTAAGCTCGATATTAAACCCCCACAGATCATCGGAATTTTACCCGAGAACTCGAGCCTTAATGAAGCTTTTAACAAGAGGCACTAAATACGAAGTTACCTCGGTACTTATCGCAGAAAGTTCAGATGTTTCAATTGCGCGGTTTATCGAAGCACTTGAAAGTAAACTATGTAGAGGTGGTCTGGCAAAGAGTTACAACCTTGACCCATACATTTCTCTCGTTGAAGCTTACAAAATGTACTCTTGGCTGTTCTCAATCGCTGTAAAAAGAATCTTGGTTGAAGCAACGAACTCGCGTCAAAGAGACCTGAGTGATGAAGATTTTCATGCGCAATTAAAAAATTTTGAAGCCATTTTCACGACCTATTTCGGTCCCCCACTGTTAATCCGACCAACCGAGATTAGTGTCAATCCATCTGATGACTATGGAACTGATACGGCGAGGTTTAAGCTTAGACAGCAATCATGGCTGAGCGCTTTTAGTATCATTGATAAATTAAATTTAGATGTTAACGAAAAAAGCGCGGATGGCATCATTTCAAATGCCCTTTTTGAAAATTTAAACATTAACCACCATCAAACTCGCAAACGATTGCATGTTGCTTTAAATTATCCCGAGATTACCGCATATGTTGTTAAGGAAATCTATTATGCCCTGTTTAGGCCAGTAAAAAGATAATAAGAGATCTTCGAAAACTAAATTACAAAAATGTCGATCGCTTGAAATGTCACTACAACTCTCATAGCAGCCATTCTCTGAATCGAGTTCAAAATTGCAAAAAGTCAATCTAATTGAAAGTCAAGGAATTAAGCATGAAAAGTTTTTAGAAAGTTAACTTCCGGTCAAATATTTTGAATAAGCATAATTATGACCTATTTGCTCGATCAAATATTCTCATGTTCCTTTAAACCATGAATGCTAAAACATGTTGACTTTAGCATGTCAACCATGGGCAAAAAATTTTAATAAATTCGTTTGAAAACAAAGATGTAATTGACCGGTTAAAAATAATGATCGCGTAAAAATTTGCATTCTTAATTAGTAATTCGTAAGTCACCTAGAAAAACCACTATTAGCAAGCCGCGATTAATAAACTTATCCAAGGATCCCTGACACACTAACCATGTGACCCTTCCTTTATACTTATTTTGACTCATCGAGATTTAAGCAAAAAACTGTCTTGCTGTGTAAAATCAGTTATTCTTCTTGCTCGGTAAATCTCTTCAACGACACGAGTGCTTGAAATTCTTATTTGACATCTAATTGGACCACTAGGGTCATAAAATTCTTGAAGAAAAGGCGCAAAACTTGTACGGTTTGTCAATTCGTGCCATGAAGTGTCCCGAGGCAGATAAAGAACCAGCCCGTTAGCGTCTGCAAATTCATGAAGGGCTCGCATGATTTCGAACGCAAGACTTCTGTGGTCGCAAAACCTCAAAAGACCCTCCGTTGGATTTATTCTAGCTAATACACAAGGTTTGCCATCTAACTCAAATAAGTGCAACTGAATATTTCCTACTATCTGAGACCGACTGCGATCAACGATATTCATTTGCAAATAGTTAGGATCATTCCAACTATAAGAATCGTCTGCGGTACATAATCCCGCGGAAGAACGACTGAAGTATGAGGGCTTGGATTTGGTTAGAACCAACTCCAATTCCAGTTCTTCACTCTGAATTTGGATCAATTCATGCTTTTTTCTAATAAATTTCTGCGCGTCGCCTAATACCTTTACTGAAAATTCGCGAACATGGAAATCTACTAGATCATCTCGTGTTACTTCGTCTTTTTTAATCATTGATCGTATTTTGTCCAATCGTTTTCTTTCAGAGACAAGACGCCCTTCTTCAAACTTATCATCAGGCTTAGAGTCAGAATTTTTTTGCCCATCTAAGCCTTGAGTGTCTCGCGATAGACTAAATACGCTAGGGTATAGATCTTGAAGCAGATCGAGAAGCGCAGGCGCGTCGTCATTAATGAGAACTCCTTGAAAACTGTGAGTGATTTCTCCAATAAGGTTATCTAACAGCTCTAAGAGCTCATAACATTCACTCGGAGACATCGAGTCGCTATGCCGAAGTTCTTTGTAACGATTTTTTAATTTCTGAAAAGCATTTAGCCTTGAAAAACTACAAACGGCAACGATAAACTTGTACTTGTCGTCTTCACTGCTTAAACCACCTCCAACCACTAGCTGACGCATAAATCGGTGCAAAATCGGCCGTAACAAGTCGGGGTCAATTTGTACGCTATCACTAACACCACTAGCCTGGACTAATTGATCATATAAAGCCGCTTCCGCAACAAAAAGCTTTTCCAACATTTGATCTAACTGCGGTAGCTTAAAATTCATTCGTTTTATCTCAGCTAGCCTAGGTCGTATTGTCCAATTTCTTTGATTGGATTTGAGGACAGTCAAATGATCTGAGTGATCCTCAACTCTTGTTAAAAAAAGCTCTACCTCGCCTACGGTGTGCATCGGTCTGTAAGCCGCGTGGATCAACTCCGGTAGAATTTGACTAACTAACTCATCATTTTCATCAATCTCATCGCCTTGAAGAATGGCTTCAGATATAGCTCTTAACTTTTCCAAAAACATTTCTGCCGATTTGATAGATTTTTCATATTCACAGACAAAAATCTCCAGAATTCTTCTTGAAATGCTTCTAAACCTGCTTTTTAATAACATAAACAGCGGATCTTCTAATCGAGACAAAATTTTTTCAACTGAGTCTTCGGAAATCTGACTAGCCAAGTAATCAGTTACTGCGCTTATTACAGTTTCAAAAAATCTTACTCCGGTTTGGGAAACAATTTCTCGAAAGAGCCGGCGTCTGTTCTCAAAATACGGAAGAGCTGCAAGAATTCGAGGCGTTGGTAATATTCGATTCAAAGCTAACTCAGCTATCAAGTGATGAAACCTATAAGCTTGCCATGCATGTTGTAACGTCCCGCTAGAAGTGCTTACTAACTCTCTTCCAATCCTATGCCATTCATCCAAGATTTTCGGAGTTGTTGGATATTCACCCTTAAAAGCTACAAAAATCTCCAGCAAATGCTCGAGCAAGTTGACGTCACCACTTTCGAGCGCTACCACTATCAACCACGCTCGTTGCGAGTAAACAAGTTTTCGGGCTCTCTGGAGAAAATCTGATTCCTCGCCTGAGATAAGAAACTGTAAATACTCGATGGTCCTATTTCCTATACCAGCTTTAAGGAATTCGAACAGTTCCTCGTCATTAAGAAGATGATGCACCTGAGCAAGAATCGCTGGACTGTTAGGGCTAGCCATCCATTCAGCTTTAATACTTTCAAAACATTCTCTTAACTCATCAACGTTCAAACAAAAAAACGGCGCTATACTGCCATTACCATTTAACAGCCATTCAGTGAACACCAACCGACGCACTTTGGTTAGGTCGTTTTTGCTAAACCTTTTCCCACCAATTACAAGTTCATCTTCATCGCCTGCAATGGAATTTAGCGCAAGACAGGCTGACAATCTCCCTTTTTTGGTAAGAAAGCTTAAAAGTTTTTGTACGGCGCCATCCTCAAAAAAGCCGCTTAATCTGGGAAAAGACTTTTCTCGCAAGCACTTGAATGTTCTGTAGGGGGCTTTTGAAATCAGTAAATTCAAAGGTTCAAAAATCTGATCATAGGGAATAGATAAATCTTCTAATGCGTTCAAAACTACATCGGGATCAGGATCTTGAGCATGTTTTACATAAAGTAAGGTAAACTCAAGGATTTCATCGTCTGAAACATTAAAAAGTTTTACAGACGCAAGGAATCGTTCGCGGGCTTGCGAGTTGAGAGAAAGGAATATAGATGACAAAATATGCTTGTCAAGTTGAGACCTTTCATCTGGAGTCAAAGAAAATAAAACCAGTCCGTGAGATTCAGCTACAAGATTGAGAATCAAGAGTTGTCGGGCTCTGGTCGAATGAACCTCTCTCAAAAGTTCAATGAATCTTCCAACTTCCTGTTTCAAACGTGTTTCGTTAAGGAACGCTGCTTCATCTACAACGAATTGAAACCTGCTAATTAAGGAATTCAAATCACTGTTTTCCGTATGTTGAAACTTCCCTTCTGGGATGATTTCTTTCGCCAAATCGCTTGATATTTGCATGACAAAATTCTCATCTGCCGGCTGTATTCTTCTGTACCGATACGCAAGAGCAATGATCTTTTCCTCGATTGGAAGAAAAGCGTCTGAGATGATTGAGTTAAATAAGTTCTCGGGAATATTTACTGCATGCGGATGCAACAACAGAGTTTCATCCTGCTTGATCAGGTTTCTAACACTTAGTGTCAGCACTTCCTCTGTAACGAGTTCTCGCTCCCAAGCTTGTAAAAGAGCATCCAAAAACTTCGAGGTTCTCGAGACAAAAGGGGCAACCTCAATTAGTAAGGAGTTAAATGAATTTCGACCTAAAGAATTTTCAACAGTTTCAAAAAGCTGAATCGATGGAAAATGCTTTAGTAATACTTTAGCAACTAACCGCTTATTACGCTCGTCCGCTTTTGAAAAAACTGAGCATGCCTCACCAATGTAGTCGCTTGAAAAATATCCGTGAAGCTCGCTTATAAGGGTGTCCAAGGAGATAAAATCTTCTTCTGTCTTCGCTAAAGAAAGACATTTCAATATTAATCTTGGTTCTATCTCTTCTTTTAGATTTTTTTTGTCAATCAGTTTAACGACACGACTAACCGAAAATTGGCTTCGAGCTAATTCTATCATTAAATCAATCACTCTTTCCGGGAGAAACTTCACTAGACCGATTGCTATGATTTCTCTTAATAGTTTAACTTTTGAATTTTTTCTGAGACCGTTAAATGCGCAAGTTACAGCGCGGCGAAAATCATCGAAATTGACATAAAAGGAGTTAAAAAATTTAAAACCAACTAAAACAGCATTGTATGTTGCTTCTTCCGACAAATTACCGTTTGTTAGTGTTCTGAGGTAAAGTTCTGTGTCACGACTTGCAAGCGCAAACCAACTTGCTTGTCCTAGTTTATCGTATCTCCCTCTTTTTATGCTTTCAACTGCCGCTCCATGCAAAAGGCACAACGTGTCATGTGAATATAAAACAGATGTGGGCTCAAATTGTTCAAAAAATTCTATAATCCTTCCATAATTTGCTTGGCTTAGTATTGTCTTTATTGCCTCTTCTTGCGACAAATACCTGAAATCCAACCTACCATGCTTTTTTTCTTCAATATAAGCCAGAAGTTTTTCTACCGAAGTTCTGGATAGAGACTCAAGCCATCTTTTTTCCTCATCTACTGTTTTAGCTTTTTGCAAATATTCAAGTGCTTTGTCAGGCCATCTCCGGGAAACAATGTCGCCGAAGGTTTCTGGAAGGTTTGATATATCAAATTGGGGTAACCTGAGAAAAAAATCTACTTGAGATTTATCACAATTGTTTAACCATTCTTCCACCACAATGTTTTGGATCTTGACGGGCAAATTCAACACAATATCCTTAAACCTCTGTGCATCAACTGAGGATGCGCTAATACTGATTCTTTGTAAAATCGATTTAGTAACAGTTTTAAAAAATTTAACCTGAAACTCTTCCGGAAAATTCAAAACATGTGACGCTATACCGATTGCCCATTCAGGATCAAGGTTTGCCCTGATAAGAAGCAGTTTTTTTTGTGTATTTTCTGAAACACGCAGCCGGCAGACTAATCCCCGTTTTTCATCCTCGGTAAAAAGTTGACGTGGCACGCATCTTTTGTCTACTAAAATTCTTGCCACTGCTTCATGCTGAGGGATCGAAAGAAGTGAAAGGTATTCGGTTAGGTAAGCAATCATTTCGGGCTTGTTTTTAATCATACGCACCAGTAAATTCGCAGCCTTATCCGGGAAAAGGTCCGCTACGAAATGAAATTTTTCGCAAAACTCTCGCGTTGGGTATGCACAACAGAGTTTTATAAATTCAAACCTGTTTTGTGAATATTCTTCTCTGAGAATTTCGTCGAGAGCATCAGCAGAGCCTCCGTTTTTTATGCTTTCGAGCATCAAATAAGATCTTGATTGGGCTGGTAGCTTCAAACGTCTAAAGAAAAACAACAATTCTCTTGGGCAAGTCTGCGAAGCCCTGAACACTATCTTCCATTTATCTCTTTCACTCAATTTTAATTTTGTCAGGGATCGCAAGGAACTATACGGACAGTGTTTAAGACCTCTTATTAAAATTTCCGCGACGACTTGGCTTGGGAGACGTCGCAACAGTTTTAAATTTGCAACTACCGACTGAAACTTTTCTGAAAGAGCGATTATACCTGGAAAATACTCATGAGTCGGATGTCTTAGAAGGTAATTCAAATGATTAGCCGTAAAAGTGGGGTATCTGTGAACCATGAATTCGAAAAGCTCTACTGGGGAAAAGTTTTGGTTATTGGTTTCAGAAATGAATTCCCGTTCTACTTTTTCTATCGCGTGCCTTACGAGGCGGAACCGCCTCCAAGGAAACGGCGACAAATCTTCAACCTTGCACCACTCTAGACCTTCGTCAAGCCTTGTCCATAACTCATCAAGTCTCAAGGTTCTAATCCAATTTTTTTTCAAGCGATTCAGATTGCGATAGATAATCTCCGGGTTTTCTTCTAACACCAACCGTAATACATCTTGAACATCTCTGTCACGGACACCTGTCAGTATTTCATCGCGAATTTCGCCCGCTTCCAGTATCAAGTAGGCAGAAAACCTTATTTTGGTTTCATGCCCTAATTGAAAACAATCCAATATCTCGTGAAGATCCCGAACCCATCTGTTCGAAAGAACTCGAGCAATTTTTCTCAATCCTTCATCGGGTAACGGATTGCCACTGAGTAGCGTCTTGAGACGGGTTTTAACATCTTCTAAATCTCCCCATCTTAAAAGAGCCTCATCTTCAAAGGAAAGAGTAAACCCACTGACGCTCGGGGCATGTAATTTGGGCATGTGCAATTCTTCCAACAATTATTGTCAAAAAAAATTTCATTTAGTCTCAGAAAATTTTAAATGCTCATCCACACTTTGCTAATAAATCTGGACTTAGCCGGAAATGCGTCAAAATGTCTAATATGAAAAGCCTATAGCGTTTTAACAATAAACCTTGAATTACACCCCCTTAGCGCAAGACCCTCATCTACATCCAGTTTAAAATCAGTAACTTATCCTAGTTGTAGGACGGAACGATGACCATGCTGTCACTCCACTTTTTTGCTTAAGCGTACTGTTTTGCTTGTTGAAAAAAATGCAAACTACAGAGACCTTAGTTTACATGACCGTTTAGGATTATTAGTAAAACAATCAGCGTTATTTTGCTCCTAAACCCGTTTTGGTTAACGAGCACTCACTGATATTCAAAGCTTCTGTAAATCGAAACCTGAGCGTGTCAAGAAGCCCTCCAATCGCAAAATACCCTATTGAACCTTATAAATCCAAAATACCTTGCAACGCCTTTGAAGCCTGTTGTGGCAATTCCCGCTAAAAATATTTTCCCGACACGCCCCTAAATTTTTATCTACCTTAGCATTACCTTTTTGTAACTGTGTTTCAAGGCAAAAATTAAAACACCATATCGTTTGAAAGTTTCCTATACTCTGCCGATAATCCTAAGTCTTTGATATTTTCGAGAGTATTCGCTAATGACAATAAGTCAAACGCCTCTGATTCTCTTCCGCCGAAAGTAAACGCCATCGATAGTTCCCTAATGAATGGAATTACATTTTCAACTGAATTTTCTTCACCAAAGCCAACACTTACAGATGACAATACCA
>JANWWW010000020.1 GCA_025055295.1 Deltaproteobacteria bacterium
CACCCGATAAACAGGACATTTAAAAACCAATAACAAAAGAAAACTTTAATTATACCTGTTTTGTAAGTAAGTCAAATATGTTATGATTAGGTAAGATAAAGCAATGTATACCCGTGCCACACACGAAGTCAGCTCACCCTTGATACCGCCTGTTGACAAAATCCACAGTGAAAATATTGATGATATTGATAATGGACTTGTCGAAAAATTAACAAAAAAAACCACCATAATGTGGAACGTTCTTTTAACTTAATTTTTCATCATTTGCATTTTCTTTGATGCTCCGCAGTAATCAATGTGGGCTTATTGAAAAACTCATCTTAAGGTCAGAATTTCGCATGAAGCCAGAAGTAACCAATCAGCAAATCGTCAAAATTTTTGAGTACCTCGTTCAAAACTGAACTTTCCGGCAAGCCCTTTCCTAATTCTCGTTCGCGGACATTTTTGAGGTGATAGCCTGTTTAGTTATCTTGCATTATTCTAAAGTAATCCTCAAAAATTCCAGCAAAACCGATCAAGAATTGGGATTCTCGTTCATAATAACTTTTCTAGCTGTTTTTTTTTATTTAAACTAAGGTTTGCTAATGATATCCGCTTCGACGTTAGACGAGGTAAAGTCTGTCGCAAAACTTTCGGACTTGGTCAAAGATTACACAAGTTTAAAAAGAAGCGGTAATCAATTAAGTGGACTATGTCCTTTCCACTCTGAAAAAACTCCATCTTTTTTTATAGATCCCACGGACTCGTTTTATTTTTGTTTTGGGTGTGGAGCGAAAGGGAATATATTTACATTTCTCAAAGAAAAAAAAGGGCTTGATTTTTTTTCAGCAATTGAGTTTTTGGCAAAAAAATACGGCATTAGCATTGTTTACGAACAAAAATCTGACAATCGCGAGAAATTTTTCGAAATCAACAAGCTTGCCAAAGAATTTTTTGTAAATTCGCTCCGTGACAACACTGCTCATTCGCAACACGCGAAGGAATACCTTCAGAATAGAGGTGTATCAACGAATCTTCAAGAAAAGTTCGAAATAGGTTTTTCCGGTGAAGGTGCTCATTGTGTAAAGTTTTTATTGCAACGAGGTTTCTCTTTAGACGATATACGATCATCGGGCCTTTTGAGATATTCACCACAGACAGGAAAGGTGATCGACTTTTTCTCGGAACGGATAATTTTTCCCATCAAAGACCGTTTTAAAAGAGTCCTGGGCTTCGGTGGACGCGTCGTAAATGACAACCATTCCCCGAAGTACCTTAACTCCCCTGACACAGAGGTTTTTAAAAAATCAAAGCTTCTTTTCGGTTTAGACTTGATTGAAAAAGCGCCGGAAGTTTACGTAGTTGAAGGATATTTTGATGTTATAACAATGGTAGAAAATGGCTTTACCGCTATTTGTCCCTGTGGTTCAGCCTTTACTGTAGATCAATTAAAAGTTCTTGAAAACAGCGCTTCAAGCGTAATTTTCGTTTTCGATGGGGACGTTGCTGGTTGGAAAGCTACTCTTAAGGCATGTTTGGTTTCGTGTCAAAGTTCAGTAAATGTCTTTTTTAAAATTCTAGACGATGGCTACGACCCTGACGAATTTTTGAAAACTCACGGAGCTTCAAGGTTCAAAGATTTAAGGTTAATATCGCCTGAAGAGTGTTTAATCAAGACCTTTACAAATATCAAGGGAAAACAAGAAATATCCCAGCTATCCCGTGTTGAATTCAACGAGCTGAATGAATTAATACATTCGTATTTAAACGGCTTAAAAAATCCTTTAGTCAAAGCTCAAAGCAAGAGGTTTTTTAACTCAATTTTCAATGAAACATTGTTTTCTGACAAAACCGAGCAAACTGAGGTCAACCTTTCCGATGATTCTTTTCTTTCGATATGCAAAAAATACCCCGCAGTTTTACACACAATCGTGTCGGATCCGTTCTTAATCGGAGAGTTGCCCAGCGACATTAGCGTAAAACTTATAAAATGGTCTAGAGAAGTCACACCATGCGTCAAATCTGATGATTTAATAATCGAAATAGCGGGCAAAAAATTGACCGCTTCCGATATCACGGAATTTATAAAAAAACGGATACTACTTCGCAAAACGCTTCAAAGCAAGCCCGGAGATTTGACGGACAGGATTTCGCTTAAACGAAGAGCCGTCCGCCTTTTCACCGGTCAAACACTCAAGGATTAAAACTTTAGGCGCGCACAGATTCGAACTGTGGACCTCTTGCGTGTGAAGCAAGCGCTCTAACCAACTGAGCTACGCGCCTTTGTTTTATTGAATTTTACCAATAACGCTTAATGCCTTTTCAATATAACATTCAAAATTTCACGCTTCCCCAATTAGAAAAAATCGTGTCAAATTTTATCTTGTAATATGAGCCTTTTGCTTTAGATTCGCATCTAAAAGATTATGCTCATAATTAAACGATGTTTAAATGATCGTTCAGAAGTTGTTAATCGATTAGTACGGATTTTGACTGTGTCTTTGCTGTTTAGTTTTCCGTCTTTTTGCTCGACAAGTTTAAGATCGAAAATCTACCATTCAACTGCCAATATTCCACAATCAAGTCCAGTTATCGTGCGTAGAAGCAATGTTTTCGGATTTTGCGTTAACTATTTCATAACACATGGAGCAAATTTAAGAATTGTCAGCCCTAAAGATTTATCTGCAAAAAAGTTTTTAGGTGCAGTGAATTTAAATTATGTTTGCAGAAGGGCTAAAAAACCAATAGGGATAGCAAAAGGAACTACAGTCTGTCAGTCTGACCTGATATATCATGAACCGAAAGGTCGTAAAGCCCTTGTTATTTTGAAAAATGGTAGGGTTACAGTTTACGACTGGTGCGATTTTGTACGGAATAAGAACGAAATTGATCAATATAGCGGTTGGTTCCTTGGCGCGAGGATCCACGATTCAAAGTCATGGTTTGAAACGTTAAAACAGGAAAATACTTATACAGTTGTAAACGGCCAGACTGGATTAGCCGGGCTTGACCCAAACGCTAGAATTCCCCGAACAATATTTCTTACGACAAAAGACGGAAAAATCTTGGCGGCTGCTTTTGGAAAAAAAGGCAAGGGGTTAACCCTAAAAGAGGCTTTGGTTACTCTTAAAAAGCTTTGCAAACAGCATCGTCTACTGCCAGATTATTTATTGGTAGGGGATTCGGGTAGCGCTACTGTTTTTCTTGATCGGGCAGAAAATACAAAACAATCGTTTGGCACATTTCTGGCGGTTGAAAAAAAGCCTAATAACTTAAAAAACCCTCTGAAAGAAGTCTCAAATACAGCTCTGTCCGGTTTCTAACCCTAAACTTTTCAAATAAGGTACGGTAGTGAAAATGCACTGTTCTTAGGGAAATTCCTAAAGCTTTTCCAATTTCTTTCGGCCTCTTGTGTATTAGCTGAACCAGCTCAGCTTCTCTAGGCGTTATCCTTACAATCTCTGGCAGTCTTTCAAGCAGACAGCTTGCTTCTTCTATTAGCGATTTTTTAAACTCCGGGTTTCTTTTTACCTCGCACCTTATTGCAGTCAACACATTTTGAGGGTAAAACTTGGTTCTTAAAGTCAGTTTATAGTAATTGACAGTTCTTTCAGTAAGACCTGTGATGACACTGATCTCCCTACAAGTTAAACCACAAGCCAAAAGATAAAAAAGCTCAGATTGTCGACCTGATAAATGCTTTACTGGATCTACTCGAGCCGATGTCTCCATACATGCTGTCATGACAACTTTATATTAGTTCCAATCAGTAACTTAGTCAAACGAAACACACGCTGATTAATTACTTTGCTCAATTTGAAGCCTTAAACATCCCAGATTATAGCTCTAACTACACTCAAAAGTTTTCTTCCGTAAAAACCTTTCGAACATTTTTTGTCATTGTATTAAAGAGTATCCCAAGTTCAGTTGTTCCTGACTCCACAACGTGACATGATTCAGAGTTCAGAATAAATTCAGGATTATTAAAGCTATGCCATTACAGCCGTTTTATCTTAAGCTTTTTTAGAGCAAATTTCGCCTCAATCTTCTCCCAGAACACAAATTATCGCTGAAAGCAGTATTAAAACATTAACCATCTTTTCACAGTAAATTTCCTCTAGCGCTCTGGTTATTTTAAATTGACCACCCTAAGTTAGACTGTCTTTTTTTGGCATCGTGATAAAAGAATATTCCCGCTTAATAGTTTTTAAGTTTTCAACTTGTTTAAACTTTGGAAAAAGTCGCTCTGAGAATGGTTCTAGAAGAAAAAAAAGTCAATGTCTCAGTTTATTCCGTCGAGACACAAGTTATTTTGTAATTTTCTTAAAACACTGGGCAAAGTAGTTCGACTTTCAACATTCCGGAGGGAGAGGGATTCGAACCCTCGATGCGGGTTTTAACCGCATACTTGATTTCGAATCAAGCGCCTTCGACCACTCGGCCACCCCTCCAAAAAGTACTAGTCACCACCTAGTATACCTCGAACAACACAGTTAACAAGACTGTCGGAATACTCTTTCAACCTCAAATCTTGTTCGTAAAGGTTTAAATCCTCCATTGCAAGTTTTAACCAATGAGGTTTTAAAAAAACGCTCGCAGAACCGTAAAAAACAGTGATGTTTTTGCGCGCATCCAAAATTTTTGTGTATATGGTTTCGCGGTTGCTCTCAGCTTTGTAATAAAATATCAGGATATAATCGAGATCAAGCTCTCGAGCTAGTTTCAAAGTTACATGGTTGGCTGAAAAAAATTCATCCCTTATCACAGGTTCCCACCTTTCAATCGTTTCCACCGCAGGAAAAATGTTTTCTTGAAGCAAAGCTTGAGCTAGCTTACTGGTGAGTACTTTTCCAAAGCCGGGATCAACTCTAAGATTTTGGTCAAAAATAACCGGGAAAAGACCTGTTCTAGGTACTCTAGCACTGGAAAAGCTTGTCTCGACTGCGATGTATTCTGTTGTTTTGCATTTGACTTTCTCTTGAGGCTTATACTGCTCGAGGACCGAACACGACAGAAACAAAGTTGCGATGAAACAAAGCGCTATTTTGCGCATCTTAAAAATTAAGATTCATGGGAATGAAAAATCTATTCCCGGTTTTTGCGGGCCTTTTTTTCCTGTTTTCGTGCTCTGTCAATAAATCTGTTCTCAAAACTCTATCTGTTGGAGAGTATTTTAGCCACCATCCTCTGTCTAATGCGGTGGAATTTGTGGCTCTTGATCTGGACAGTCAACTGGTTTCTTTTAAGTCAAAACCCATAGTCATAGAGCCTCTAAAGGACGCAAAAACAATGGAAAAGACGCTTATAGGCTCAATTGCTTCAGAAGAACTAGCCTCCTCAATGACCAGATTGGGATATATTGTTATAAAAGAAAAAGATATTGCTCCGACAGGCAAAGGAAGCTTCGATTTTTCCATTGAAGACGCTAAAATTTCAATCAGCGGTACATATTTTGAAACACCCAAAAGAGTGTCCCTCATTTTCCAAGCCCTGGAACCGAGGTCAAATCTAATTCTTGCGTCAACATCCGCATCGGTACTTCGTACAGAAGAGGTAGATGAGCTTCTCAAAGCTTCAAAAAAGAAAAGCTTATTGAGCTTTGAAAGGGTTCCGCTGATATCGCACCTAATTTTTTAATACATGCTAAAGTTTTTCACAAAAAAGCCGATTTATTAGACAGATGAAAAAAAAGAAAAAAGAAAAAATAAAGCCACTCAAAGTTATTGAACTCACCACGCATCGTATAAATTCGCTAGCGGACCTCTTCACTTGGTTAGCTGTCAACAGCAGGTCTAAACAAAGATCGAAAGGGGTTATTGTTCATTGATCTTGTGCTCCTGGCGATTACAAAGCTCTGTCTTTAACGAACCACAAAAAGTAAAAATCTGACTGAGAATGTGATTTTCAATACCTGATCGTCGATCCCCTAAAAAACCTAACGCTACCGTGTAAAAAAGTCAAATTTTTGCCGCAAAATACTCAAAAAAGATTAACTTTTCCCGGTTAAAAAGCGCCATGGTAAATCAGCTCCCCGATTGAAAAATCGCTTGCTGATAAAACTAATTATAGAAAACACTGAAAGGGCTTGTAGGAAAATTGAATTTTAAAACAAACTGCTAGAAATTTAACGTTTTTATATTAGGTTATTTTTAGACTTTTACCTAATATTGTGTGAAAGTCGGGTTTTTCAACAAGCCCCTTCGACTCTTTGAGTGATATCACCATTAAGCTAATAGTCAAAACTTTACTCCATCTTATCCAAAGCCAAGTCTCTCGTTTAAAATTCAACATTTAACAGGCGAATGAACTTAAACAAATTGTCGTGATTTTCATCATTAAACCTGGTTTGAAGGAGCTGTTTATAAACCGAGTTAATCGAATGATTTCGTAAAAGCAGATGATCAAAGTACGGGTTCAAAAACCTTACAATCTGGATTGGAATCGGCATTTTTATTGAATTTTGAAAAAGCGCTTCATGAAGTTCTATCAAAGAAGTGTTCCCGGACACAACGTTTATGGGGCCAGTTAATCGATTGCTGTAAGCCAGTGAAAGATACGCTAGAATATCCTCAATTGCTGTCCAAGGTACGATCGCCTCGGATTTAATGTAAGGAATAATAGGCAGCCATTTTCCCAGTTTTGCGAATTTTACTGGCAGTGTTTCCTTTCCAAGAACTACTCCAAAACGAAAAATCGAGAAGCTTTCTAATTCGTACGCGGGCTCCTCCCAATTTTTAATTAATTTCGATATTGGGTCCAACAAAGATAACGATGAGTTCTCGTCCGAAGCGGTGGATTTGTCATAAATTCCGACGGCCGAGGCCTGCACGTAATACGGTTTTAATTTTAACGACTTGATTTTGTTCACTAAGAACCTAGCAGGATCCAGCCGAGATCTTTCTATTTCGTAGAAAGACTCTTTGTGAAATAAAACCTTAAGCACATTCGTTCCACACAAATTTATGATAATGTCATAGGATCCAAGGTCAGTTGATATAAATGATCTGTAATCAGTAGTATGGTCGGCTGTTTCAGGATTTCGTCCGAGTGTTGCCACGCGCGCGTTTACGATAGATAAAGTTTTCCTCAAAAATCGACCGATTGTTCCCGTACCACCCGCTACCAAAATTCTTTTGTTTTCAAAAATAGTCAGTGTCGATATTCTGCTCAGCAGAAAGGATACGTAATTTTCAAAAGGTGCATTAAAACGAATGTTTTTTTCGCATCCGTTAGAGGAAATTTTTACTAAGTAGTCGGGCCCTATTGTGATGGTTTTATCGGCTAAACGGAATGTGTCATTAACTCTGTTTACAGCATTTCCAAATACAAGTTCCCAAAAAAGCGAATTTTTTAGGATACGTCGGATCATTTTTGGTACACTTTCATAAATGGTAAGGGTAAGATTTTTGAAAAATTTATACAACTGGACTCTATCATGGGCAGCGTCCAAGTATGCGGGCTGGGGTCTTTTCCTTGTTGCTTTTATTGAAAGCTCGTTTTTTCCTATTCCGCCAGACGCTCTTTTGATACCGCTTATTCTAGGAGATGAAAAAAAGTGGTTTTATTTCGCTTCAGTATGCACGGCAGGTTCTGTATTGGGCGGGCTTTTTGGTTACCTGATCGGATTGGTCGCTATGGACACTGTAGGGCAACTAATTTTTACAAGCCTTAACCTTCAGGAAAGTGTGGAAAGCTTTGGCAGGATGTATGCTAGCTACGGTAACTGGATAGTACTAATAGCCGGGTTTACTCCTATCCCATACAAAGTCATTACCATATTGTCGGGTGCTATGAAATTAGATCTCGCTGTTTTTATTATTTATTCACTGATCGGTCGCGGCGGAAGATTTTTTCTTGTGAGCGCTCTTTTGCGAATTTTTGGATCTCCATTGAGGAAATTTATAGACAAATATTTTGATTTATTGTCAGTTTTGTTTGTGTTATTACTTATTGGAGGCTTCGTAGCTCTAAGATTTTTATGAATTTTGACCAGATACTTAACTCTCCAGACATTAAAACACTGTTAGACTTGAAATGTGAGAAAATTCCAACATCGCTTCTAAGATTGCCGGGAAGCTTGGAAGAAAAACTCGATTTTGCGAAAGCCGCAGGTATCTCTAACCAGACACTTGTAAATCTGACCAGACTCTATAAATCGGGTGCGCTTGGCGGCTCAGGGTATTTATCGGTGTTGGCTGTTGATCAGGGTGTAGAGCACTCCGCTTTATTTAGTTTTCTATCTAATCCAAAAATGTTCGACCCACAATCGGTGCTTCAGTTTGCCATAGATAGCGGTTTTAGCGCTGTTGCGATTCCTTTTGGAACGCTTTTTAGCGTCGCCCGTCAATTTTGTTACAAGATACCGATCATTGCAAAGATTACCCACAACGAGCTATTGACAGTTCCGCCCAGATGGATTCAGACACACTTTGCCACAGTCAAGCAGATTTGGGATGCGGGTTGTATTGGAGTCGGAATTACCGTGTATTTTGGATCTGAACACTCACGGGAAGAAATCGAAAAAGCTAAAGATGTCATCAGTCAGGCCCGTGATTTGGGTTTGCTTGTTTTTTGCTGGTGTTACCCCAGAAATAAACTTTTTAGAACAGAAACCGTTAATTTGGAAGAAGCTGATGACATAACATCTCAAGCCGTTTATCTTGGTTGCGCGCTTGGGGTGGATTTTGTAAAGCAAAAGATCCCGTCTTTTAGCAGAGGTTTTCGGGCGCTCAAATCCGAGGGGTACGAAGTTAAAGTCTCTAAAGAAATGCTCGACCTCGACCTTTCTCATCAAATTGAAATGGTGAGACTTCAGGTTTTACACGCAAATGCAGGCAGAATTGGACTACTGTCATCAGGAGGAGAATCTGAGCATGATGATTTTCTGAAAGTCGCAAAAATCGCTATTATCAACAAGCGCGCTGGTGGGACAGGTCTTATGATTGGACGCAAAGTGTTCAAACACGGTTATGAGACTGGTTTCAGAATAGCTGAGCTTATTCACCATGTGTATCTTGAAAATAAAATAAACCTTGCGTGAACTGGTTTTTACTCGTTTGTTTAATTCTGGTAAACGCTATAGCGGGAGTGTTTGTAAAACTAGGTTCTTCAAAATCAATAAGTTCCTACACCGATTTTTTTAACCTATATTATTTACTTGGAATTTTTTTTTATGGTCTTAGTTTTATACTTTTTGCGGCCGCCCTTAAAAAGCTCCCGTTAAATGTTGTTCATCCTATTGCTACAAGCGGAACCGTTGCGATTGTGGCTTTGCTGGCATACGTGTTTCTGAAAGAAATTTTAACATTACATCAAACGCTCGGACTCGTGTTTATCACTCTAGGCATATTTCTTATCACATGGAAATAATCCGCTCAATCATCGCGAGTCTTCAGGAAGTCCTTGACCTTAAAGTAACGTTTGTAATTGGCGGTTATGTTCGAGATACTTTACTGGAAAAACCTTTGAATGTAAAAGATTTGGATCTAGTGACCCTTGAGGACTACAACGCGTTAAAAGAAAAGCTAAAGTTATCCAAAATTTCTCATGCATGTTTTGACAAAATGCTAAGTTTAAGATTTATATTGAACGGCACAAAAATAGATTTAGTCAGGGCTAGGAAGGAATTTTACAAAGGCCCCGGTGTTATTGACTGGACAGAGCCGGCATCGTTGGAGGAAGACTCAAGGCGAAGAGATTTTTCCGTAAACTGCCTTATGTTCAAAGCATCTGATTTTGTATCTGGAAACGAAATGGTTGTGGACTTGGTGGGAGGATTGAAAGATTTAAAATTGAAAGTCCTTCGGGTTTTGAAACCCAATACTTTCTACGAGGATCCGTCAAGAATAATAAGGGCTTTAAGGTACTCTGCAAAATTAAATTTTGATTTCGAGCTTGAAACAAAATCATTGCTCCTTGAGGCTCTGTCCAAAGAACTAATTTTTACAACGAGAAGCTCAAGAGTGATTCTTGAGTTTAAAAGACTTTTTGACGAAGTGCCTTTGGATAGGTTCATCGAGAATTGCCGTACTCTTGTGCCTAAAAACGTTCTTGAGAATCAAAGTGTTGACTTACTGCGCCCTAGTTTTCTTTCAAGCTTGTCAAGCGATTTCAAAGGACGCGATGTTTTTGAAATTTACCTAAAAGAATTCAAAGACAAAGCATCAAAATTTTTCTCTCACTTTGGAGTTAATATAAGAACTTTTCTTGAAAGCCACTAAATTTTTTTCATTTGAGTTGCCAAGTTGGATGTGATCACGCCCTGGTTGTGTCCTGACCTCACCGCTACTTGGCCGGTTTTTGAGCCCAAAACTCGCTCTTGGATTATTACTTTCGAAGCTTTCAAAACTTTATTTAAAAGGTGTCTGATATCGCGATCAGTAAGTTTGTTGACCTTTTTCCCCGAAAAATTTTTGATAATTAGCTTTAGTAACCTTAAGAAAATTATCAATCCAAAATGTTTTTTTTCGAAAAAAGCCCTGATTTTCTTATAAACCTCAAATTGGTTTCGCGAGACTCTCGCCAATTCAAGAAAATAAAAAATCATCGAAACATCCGGGTTACTCACTCTTTTCAAAAAGGCCGTTACGAGGTTCCTATTTTGGGCAAATATACTGCCTAGCGAACGCAATAGCTTATAATGGACAAAACATAATTTTCCAATCTCTCGTAGGGATGGGTTATTGGAAAACATAGATTTGTCAGGCTCGTTCTTGAGCAACTTCCTTGGTACCCCTTTGTTTGTAGAATGGACACGAAGGCTCATAGTTCTGGCTGGTCTAATTTCCATACCGTAAGGTTTCTGTTTCAATGTAATCGGGCGATTAAGAAAGACTTTTATTGTTTTACGCACTCCTCTTAATTTTTCATCACCAAGCCTCAGTAATCTCACTGGCATCTTTGAGGCTTGTTTTAGTGCATTGGACCCAGAACGTTGCAAAGATTTCAAGTTTTGAACGTTGGCCCTAAAACGTTTTATCAGCAGTATAAGATTCGTCTTAAACGCGACCTTTCGTAAATCTTGTTCAAAGCGAATCATGGGGCCATTTTTTGTCATGTTGATATTTCGCAGACGAAAAATCATCTTTTTTATTCTGTCCGATAAATAAGCAAGCTTTCTCGTTTCCGTTAACAACATCTGTTTCACAGCACTAACTCGCTGCTTAACCGTATGACCCTTATTGCTTAACCGTATCACACGATCAACACTACGGCTTGTTCCCTTAATTTTGACAAAGCTTCTTATTTGTGATTTTGTGGAGCTATTGCGGTTTTTTTGAAAAAATTTCTCTGGAAGGGATAATTTAAGTCTTTTTGAGACCTCTTGCATTTTGACACGCACAACCTGTGAGACCCTTCCGACTGCCAAACTTTTCAGAGTTGATCTAGTGTCACCCTTAATTGCCCAATTTCGATGCAATCTAAAAATATTGTTACCGATAGTGGTTCGCTTCCCTGACAATGTTCGGTCCAGCCCAACAATAGCTTGCCGAGTTCGATTACCTATAAAGTCGATATTTTTTACAAGGTTGTCAAAAACTTTGTTTAGCCTTTCGACTATGACTTGGCTAATTAGCCGAAAGTCGTGGGTTGTAAAAGCTCGAGTTCCATAAATATAAAATGGCTGCAAGGAGTTTGTCATAAGAAGCTGATAGTTTCCTGACACCAGCGGGATGGACAAAATCTTACTTCTAGCGAGCAATAACGAATCCTGCGCAACACGATTTGCCTCGTTAAGTCTTGAAACTAACGATTTGGCGGTTAAATTGCTTGTATATGAGAAACTGGCAAATGGCTTTGCTGGTGGCGACGGTAGATTGAAAGTTAATTCGGAATTAACACGGGATGATAATATTATCTCATTAACCCTATTGCCTTGATACCTGTTAGTGGTTGTTTCAAAATTTCGCGTTTGTTGATTGCCATTTACATGTCTGGGAATTTGATCCTGACCGAGGCTGGCGCGATTAAAATTCCCCCAGATAGGAGAACTGGCTAAAAGATCGTCTCTGAAATGCAAATCAGGGCCTCTAGGGTTTGTTGGTTGAGGTTCAATTCTTACGGCAAAATTTTTCGTTAATCTTCCAGACGCTCGATTTTCCACCACCCTGATGTCTGCTGCCGCTGGTTTGGAACTTGATTTAGAGGATATATCAACGTTTCGATGTTGAGAAACCGCATTTTCTCGACCGTTTGAAATTTTAACCCGTGTAAGGTCCGTGCCGGTTGTTTTTAATTCGTTCTTCACACCGTTTTCGCCACTGGAACTGTAAGAGGTCACACCCTTTACAGATTTAGCGAGAACCTCTTTTTTGTTTTCTTCACGATTAAATCGACTCGAGTCATGAAGGCGAAAATTTTCAGAGGAATGTTTTACGCCTTGATGCCGAAGTTGGCTGCCAGCCATCGAGGAGGGTCCTTCATGGGACGAATAATCAATGGTATTTAACTGGCTGTTAGTTTTAATTTCTTGCGAGGTTTCAGAATAGTATTTATTGTCATTCGGAGATTGAATCTGAAATTCGTTTCGCATTGCGGTATTATTGAGATCCTGCATTTCAGAACTTTTTAAGGGATTATTGAAGAATTTTTTCATATTTTTAATTGTGCTCCCAATCAAACTAACGCCAGCAATCATTGGGTGTACCTGAACAATGCCTCTTGAGGACATTTCTTTTGCAGCGTTCCATTCATTTACCTTATGCTCCACGGTTTTTTGAACATTTTGCATAGTTTGAAGAATGTAGGGGCAAACTCTAGCCAACACTCCGAGACCTGAACTCAACTTTGGATGCCCTAAGGGAAGCTTGTCATTTCCAAATTCCTCTGCCAACCCAAGTCTGTCTTTGACTTTATTCGCGATTTCCGAAATGATTGAATGACCAGAAGTTTGAAGGTTCCCTGCTAAATTTTTACCAAACAAGTTATTGAACAGCCCTGAAAGCCACTGAAGAAGCGATTTATCGTGGCTCAAGGTGACATCTGACTGGTTTGTTTTAAAACTAATGCCGTTATTTTGTTTGACAATATCACTGACCTCGCTAATTTGGTCGACCTTTCGCAGCTGGCTTGCTTTCAGTGCTTTTTCTAGAAGCGAGGGCATTATAAGTTTAAAATTAGACCAAAAAAAAGATACAAATCAAAGATTTAAAAGATATGTTTTAACTTCGATTACAAATATTTACTTAAAGTCCCAAGTCCGTTGATGCCTTTATTCGCCTGGAAGTTAAAATTGAAATGCAACCTAAAATGATCCGATCTCAAGAAGCTCACACTTTATCTTGTCGTTCGAGCTGATTTTGTTGCCTATTTTATATAGTCTCGACTTATATAGCTTCGACCGAAATATTGGGTTTTCGTTAAACTCTAGAATTTTTGACAGAGTACTGTATGATCCTCTGTTTCGCCACTGTGATTGGTTTGTCTGCTGCCTGGCTGATAACAAAACAATAAACAAATCTATGAATGTCAAGCCAAGGTTTCACGAGCTGCGTGCTTACAAACAAATTTCTTGACAATAATCTTGCCACCTAATTGATCAAATACTCGCTGACCAGGATATTACAAAACTCGCTGTTACAACCATTTTACGAAAAATCTACTAAAAGTTTTTTAGGAAAAACTGTTAGATTAACAATTCATGAGCTAATGAGTACACTGATTTATCGTGTGTTTCGAAATAGCCCAATCAAACACTCACAAGCTGATTTTGTACGATTTTAATCAGCCGTTTTTGTAGGCCAAGCGAGAATTTTTTACGCTTTCCCCTCTATGGCGATCCAGATTTCGCCGACGAGATTTAAGTCTTCCGATCGACTGTTCAAATTCGTGAAGATTCGAAAAGTTTTAGTTTTTCTGTCAAAAAACAGATATCCGACTGGCCGACCAGCAAGAGGCATCATTTGCTCTTTTCCGTCGTAAAGCTTAACGAGTGTATCCCATTCATCAGCCGGGTTTGGAGGGGCTACGACAATGAAACAAAGATTACCCGATAACTCAACGGTTTCACATTCGCTCTGCAATTTCTTTAGTGTTTCATATGTGCCTCCAGCGCCTATGCCGTTACTAACAGCTTGAAGAAAACTGCCCATGTTGGGCATGTAGTTTAAAACAGTTATATTTTCGCCCGCGCTGTTTGTGACTTGAATTGACACCACCTCCGCTAACTCTCGAACGTCAATCGGATCATTTAGACTTGTCTCGTACGCATCATTAGAGTAAGCATGTAAAAATAAAGTGCCTGCCTGGAGAACCGCAGGTTGTAACACGTTGTTGTTTGAACAGCATCCAAAGATTAATCTACCATTCTTAATGGGGAATAAAAAAACTGGATCTCGACTATTTAAAGAACCGTTTTGATTTATTTCATGCTCTAGCCTTTTTAGGTGTTTTTTAATTTCAGACCTGCTCAAGAATGTGGAAAGGTCTTCCTTTTTCCTAAGACTAGGTAAACCAAACTTACCCACAACCAAGCCAATTAACAATCCCACTGTTAGCGCCGCACCCAAGCCCTTTAGGTTGGAAACTTGCCCTCTTCTAACACGATAATTATCTACAGGAACTCCAATCATACCTTACTATATAGAATAAAACAAATTACAGTAGATGTCAAATTAATTACTCTACAAGTTCCAACTTTTACTTATGAATATTTTTTAGGCGCGCACAGATTCGAACTGTGGACCTCTTGCCTGTCAAGCAAGCGCTCTAACCAACTGAGCTACGCGCCTTTTTAATTTCCCGAAGCTTTTATTATTCTACACTTGGCTTTAAATCAAAGTAAAGGCTGGCCATACAACACTCAATGAGAAGTTTTGAACTGTGGGCTAGGTTATTGCCTGATTTATGCTTATTCCCTAATAACCTAGCTATATGTTTTCAAGTTTCTTAACGATCTTTTTTCAGGCTAACTGTTACGTGCCCGGCTTAAGTGCCCAAGAATTACACCATCCCGTAGCAGAAACAAGGCCTTTAGGGAAAAGAGTACAAACACCCCATTCCCCCTCTCGACCCTCTGCTTTTAACCCGCCTTTTGTCCAAAAAACACATGTTTTGCATATTTGTTTCCCTTCTTTGTCCTGAGCTTTCTTAGGCCATTTACTTAAGTCCACTTTTGTGTGATCTTCGTAATATCCCAGAGCTTTAGCAGTTGGGTCATTTGGATCCAAAGCATTTTTCGGCTCGCCATACAAACGACTTTTCCAAGTAATGCCGGCAAGAAACATCAAACTTGCAAATCCTCTTCTTGAAGTTTTCATTGTTCAAAAGAAATATATTCAGCCTTGAAATTTTTTTCAATATAATTCCACTCTTAAGTGTTTGACCTTTTGTCAAAAGTTTTCGATCTGGCTAACTTCGAATTTTCAAGATATTGTTTTTTCGTACACCCTTCTGTCGAAAGCGCCCCAAGCAAAAAACTTAAGCGTCTCGCATTTGAGTATTCCAAACAAAATGGACTTCAAAAGACAAAATTCCCAGAAAAGGAATTTGAGAGCTACTTATATTCCAACCTAAAAAATGGCTCTTATGTATTCAAAATAGACGACGGCTACCTCTTCCCCTTTCCATTAAGACGAGAGGAGAAGTTTGTCGGCCTTATCAAGACCAGATCCAAGCTTGAAGAGAATTTTATAGTGTTTTTTCCGAGTCATACTGCCCCGAGCCAACAGCTACTAAACGAATTTCTTGGAATAGTTGAGTATTTTTTGGATTTAACCTCTACAAGTGAGGCCGGCGTAAAATCCGGCTGGAGCAGGTTTCTGTTAAAATCCAACCTGTACAGGTCGAGCTATCCGGGATCCTTCCTTAAAATACTGGTGGTAAGCTTCATGAATCTTTCCGAAGCGCGACTTTTTTATGGCGAAAGTCTGATTGAAAACTTTATTATTTCCTTGGAAAAGAAGGTTCTTGAAATAGAAGAGGAACTCGACGTGATAGGTTATATTAGTCCGTTTATTGAAGCAATTTTTCTAACTCCGAGTTGGAACTGCTCCAAAATCAAAATAGAGCTTGAAAGATTTGTTGATAATTTTCACAAAGTAAACGAGCTAACTGAAGTAACTATACATTTAAAATCCGTTGCTTCGAGATTAAATCTAATTGATCAAGTAGATCTTGAAGAATTGCTTGCTCAGACGTTAGAAGCCTCTGAACTAAAAATCGCGATTGGTTGATGTTTGTCTACCTCGTGGAAATAGGTGGATATGGTGTTCCTATTTTTGGTTTTATTGTAGCTTTAGCTTTCCTTGGTTCCGTTGAAGTTTTCAAAACACGAGTTGCGCCAACTCTTTCTTACAAAACAGCTGAAACACTTGCTGTGTCAACAATAGTCGTTGGACTTCTAGGTGCCAAAGTTTGGTTCGAGCTTTTTTACTCCCCGAAGCCTTTTGAGACTTTTTTCCTACCAGCAGGCATCGTGTTTCATGGTGGTTTCATTTTCGGCCTAATTTACTTCACCGTTTGGTGCTGGATAAAAAAAATACCAACTGCAGCAGCATTCAACCCTGCCTCCATGGCTGTTTTGTTCGGCTACGCTGTAGGTAGGCTGGGATGTCAGCTATCTGGTGACGGAGATTATGGATTGCCCACAACTTTTTGGTTGAGTATGAAGTATCCGTCAGGTGTTGTCCCAACCTCGGACACTGTTTATCCTACACCGGTCTTTGAGAGCTTATTTTGCATGGCTTGGTTCATTTTAGCAAACCGTTTTTTTAAAGATCAGGACAATCTAAAACCAACAGGTTTTGTTCTAATCGGCTTGGCCTTCGAGCGATTTTTCATCGAATTTATTCGCAGAAACAAGCCTGTGATCTTCAATCTGACGGATGCCCAAATTTTTTCCGTTGCGCTTTTCGTTATCGGAACTACTTTAATTTTAAAAAAAACGTTACGCTGATATAAAGGATGAAAATAGTAGTTGTCGTAAACTTTAAAAAAAACAGGTCAAAGCTAATTTATGAAAAGCTGATAAAATTGTTTCCCAAAAAGAATATCAATCTTGTGGAACTTCAAAAGATTAGCTCGGAGTCACTAAAAGGATACTACGATTTAGGGATTTCAATAGGTGGTGATGGCACATTTGTAAGTTTAGTGAGAAATTTTCATAACCGATGCGGATATTTTATTGGTATCAACGAGGGGCAAGTCGGTTTTCTTACTGAGGTTACTTTCGACACCCTTGAACATGCCATAAGCCGGATTGTGTCGAAAGAATACTTTGTCAGCGCCCGAAGACTTCTGGCTGTTAAAATTACCCCCCAACAGGGTAAAGAGCAAGAGTTTACAGCGGTTAATGACGCGTATTTTTTACGGACTCAAGACAAAGGGATGGTCCACCTTAAGTTTGAAATCAACCATGAAGGATCCTCCGAAATTCGAGGCGATGGGTTAATCCTTGCAACGGCCACAGGAAGCACAGCTTACTCGTTGGCCGCAGGAGGACCAATTTTATACCCCTCATTAGACGCTTTTGTCCTCACCCCCATTTGCTCTCACTCTTTAGGCCAAAAGCCTATAGTATTGCCAGCTGCAACCATGGTAGAGATCAAGCTTTGCTCGAACAAACCTAAAGTCGCTCTCTTCTTAGATGGACACATTCGACTGCCAATCTCAACGACTGACTCCGTAAAAATTTCCTTGTCCGACAAAATTGTGAACGTAATTATGTTAAATAAATCATTTTTCTTTTCAAACCTTGCGCAAAAACTCGCTTGGCGGTAATGCTTTTGCGGCGTCTTCATCTTGATAATTTTCTTATTTTCAGGGATGTGGTGATATGTTTCAGTCCAGGTTTAAATATCATCTGTGGCGAAAGCGGCACAGGGAAGAGCTTAATACTTAAAGCGATTGCGGATCTTTTTTATAGGTATAAAAAGGACATGATTGGAGTTTGGAAAGATCACGCAAAAGTCAGCCTCTCAGTGGAACTTAATGACCTCGAGTCGAACGCAAAAGAATGCACTATTTGCAGAAAAGTTTGCAAGAACAACAAACAAGAGTTTAGTGTTTTTCCTGAGCGAGACTACGATTTCGAGGGTCACCTTGTATACGAAAAGCAATTTGGAGGTCTTCGTTTATTTAACCCGAAATTTCAGTTGCAAGAGTTGGACTCATTTGGAGGTATTTCTTTAGATGACTTAAGCCAGGTGCTCTCAAAACAACGAGCGGTTGACAATGAATTGAAATCCCTTGAAGAACAGAGAAAAACTCAAGAACTTCTGCAAGATCTGTTTAACAAAAACAGGGCAATATTTGAAAAAGCAACCCTTATCCACAACGCCGGTTATGATAATTTGGACCAGTTAATCGGAAAAAAGAACAGATGCATTCCACCTGAGCTAATCGAAAAAGCAGAAACGATTTGGAGCGATTTCAAAAAAACCCTTAAGGCTATTGAAAATCACGCGGAATTAAACAAATTAAAGGAGCACATTCAGGCATTTGACGATTTTTTGTTTGACGCATGGAAAAGCTATACAGAGGAATCTAGTATGGATCTGAGCGAAGACGAACTATACTCGATAAAATTTTTAATCCAAGATGTTTCGAAACTTCTAAACAAGAATATAAAAAGTTTGGCAGAATTAGTAGATGTTCATGACGCTCTTATAGATCGGTTAAAGGGTCTAGACCAAGGAATAATAGAATTGAAAAGGGAATTGGCGGATATTTCGCAATATTTAAAGAAAATATTGAAGGATTTAAGCGATAAAAGGGTCAATGCTTTTGAGTCTCTTAAAGGTAAACTCGGTAGACTGCTTTCATCTTTTGGTTTTGATTATTATGAGTTGTCAGCACGATTTGAAAAAAAAGAAGTTGACGAAACTGGAGAAGATGATTTTGAGATACTAGTTTCATTTAATAAAGGCATACCTCCAAGACCGCTTAGACAAGTCGCTTCTGGTGGCGAATTGAACCGCTTTTTAGTTGCTTTAGCGGTAGCCAGCCACAACTCCCGTACTGAGAGGGCATCCAAAGTTTACTTGTTTGACGAGATAGACTCCGGATTATCAGGACAGAGCTTAGAATGTCTTTATCAAAATCTGGTCGAGCTCAGCAAACGGAATCAGGTAATACTTGTGTCTCATCATGTAAATTTCTGGACTGGTCGGGGCAACACCATAAAACTGGCAAAAATTCATGGGTCTGATGTAACAGAGGCAAAAATAATCGAAATGGCTGGATAGTCATCGGGCTTTGTCATTTTTTTTAGCGTTTAAAAATGGTATATTAAACGCCTATGAAAATTATTGAACTGCCAGTCGAAGAGAGGGTTGACGACGTTCGCAGCCTCAGAAAACTCGGTTACATTCCGGGTGTAGCTTACAGAAAGGGCGAAAACATCAAAATCTCCTCTAAACTAAACGATTTTGTAAAGGCATGTAAGGGTTCCACCACCGCGCAAATATTCAGGCTGGTTTCGTCAAATCCAAAATTAGACTCAAGGCTTGGTGTCATAAAAGAAATTCAGGTAGAACACCTAAAAAAAAGCCCTCTTCACTTCGATATTCAGCTTGTAGCGCAAGAGGAAAAAGTGGAAGTTGAAGTCCCCGTTAAGTTCGTAGGAGAAGCTATTGGCGTCAAAAATTCAGGTGGTATTTTGGCAATCCTGAAACATTCAATTTTATTAAGATGTTTCCCAATGAATGTGCCAGACTACATAGAAGTCAACATTTCAGAGCTTGATATTGGCGACTCCATCCATATTGGGGAGATAAAGCTGCCCGAAGGGGTGGAGTATGCGGAAAATTTGGATGACCCCGTAGTTTCTGTCGTCAAGGAGGCTGAGGAGACTAACGAACAGCAAACCGAGAGTTAATTGAGCCCTAGTGTTCCCTATAAGGGATAATATTCCCTCTCGATCTCTTGCTGTTATCACGTATGGCTTGATATTTTTTAATTTTTTGATCTACTTTTTAACAGTCTCAAAACTTGAGGGTTATATACTTAAATACGGTTTTATACCTTCTGTTTTAATTGGTAGCACTGGTGATAACCTTTATCGAATTTTTTCGAGTATGTTCTTGCATGGTGGGCTTGGACACCTTTTATCCAACATGATTGCCCTATGGATATTCGGTGACAATGTGGAAGACAAATTAGGCAAACTAAAGTTTCTGATTTTGTACTTTGGAAGCGGTATTTCCGGCATTATTTTGCATTTTTTATTCTACCCAAGTTCTGCAATCCCGGCCGTGGGTGCCAGTGCTTGCATCAGTGGAGTAATAGCTGGCTACCTAAGGTACTTCCCTTTTGCCCGTGTTGATACTTTGGTTTTTCTGGGTTTTTTTATTACTCACATTCAGATACCAGCGCTTTTTTACATAGGGTTTTGGTTCGTAACTCAAATACAGGGGGCGCTTATATCATTCGTTTCAGGGCTTGCAGGCGGCGTCGGTTGGTATGCGCATTTAGGTGGTTTTGTTTTTGGATTTGCGTTTTCCTCGTTGTTTTCAAAAATTAGGTAACCGAGTCAGTCAAGTTTTGATCACCTTCGTATTTGTACTTTTTTTATGCGCTACCAGGGCCTTCCACAATTGTCTCTTAGTTGTAAGGATCAAAAATTGATTTTGTTTTGAGTTAAAATAGGCTATTCTTTGAAACCATGATTAAGAGTTTCTTCTTATGGCTTTTAAAATTTGTAACCGTGCTAGCGATATTAGTGCTCCTTGGGTTTGTAGCAGAAAGATTTGTAAAGAAAACTGAAGAGGCTAAGTTTGCCCAGTACGGCAAAGTTGGCTTGGTAAAGGTGACAGGTCTGATTGTTGATTCATTCGACTACATCAAGAAAATTAGGGAATTTGTGCGAGATGACCGGATCAACTCCATCGTCATTAGAATTGACTCCCCGGGCGGAGCGGTCGGACCCAGTCAGGAGCTTTATCATTTCATCAGGTCTGTCAAAACAAAGCCAATTGTTGCCAGTATGGGATCTGTGGCAGCCTCAGGAGGTCTCTATGTCGCCTTGGGAGCTCAAAAAATTTTCGCCCAGCCTGGAACGATTACAGGCTCAATAGGTGTTATCATGCAAATTCCAAATGTATATGAGTTAGCGAATAAAATTGGTGTAAAGTTTGAAGTGATCAAAAGCGGTGATTTAAAAGATGTAGGTAATATTTTCAGACCCATGACTGAAGAGGAAAAAGAGTTCCTTGGCCGTTCAATACACAAAGTTCACGGTCAATTTATCAGAGATATCTCCGCAGCCAGACAGATACCGTTAGAAAAGGTATACGAATTTGCGGATGGGCGGTTCCTTACAGGCGAAGAAGCGTTGGAGCTTGGGTTGATTGATAACATAGGAGATATACTGGAAGCGGCAAAAGCTTCGCTTGAATTGGCTGGCATTAAAAACAAGGAGCCACTTTTAGTTGTTCCGAAGGATTATTCTGACTTAATAAGAGAAATCATTGGAATGAGCATAAAAACCGTATTGGATATCTCGAGTGTACCAGGGTTTTTGGCGAAGTCAGTACACTCAAATTAGTGCCTCCAGTTGCTGATCACTTCGGCAGTCCCGAACTTGACCTTAAAAGGTTTAGCGCAGGGGAATCAGCACAACGAGAGGAATATTTAATCAATAATATCTCAAGCATATTAGCAGAGGTTCACGGCATACCCTTTGTTGTTGAGTGGCAAATAACCGAAAAAGGTCTTGTCTCCCAAGGCTTCACTTACAAGGAAACATCGAAAACCGTCGGTCCTGAATACGCAAAATTGATGTTGGAAGCGGAGAAAATTTTGATTTCCGGAGGGAGAAAGACAGTTGTTTTAATTTCAAGACCGGAAGATAACCTGCCAAATGGTTCCTCGGGAAATCCGAAAGATTCTTACTTTTACGCGTATCTCTTCAAGAGACACGATGACACAGTTACTCAGTTATGTCTTAGGTTCAAGGATTTAGAGGATATTGAAAACTTTGGCTTGCTGCCAAAAGGGCTGTATTTCATAAACGAATCTCCAGACCATATCTTGCGCAGGTATACTTCAGATACCTTAAAAACAATACATGATCTGAAAGAGTATCTTTCGGATGTAGCTGGGAAAGTTCGGACTGCTTTTGGCCCCGAACAGAGTTTTCTGTCAGATGAAACGTACGTTGAAATTTACAAAAAAGCGACAAGCATGAAGGTAATCGCCGATCGAAAAAATTTTCATCATTTAAACAGACTGCTACAGCTATCGATAAGCTTTTTGTTGGGAGACACAGCGTATAACTTTAATCAAGAAGCTCGGAATTTAAATTTTCAAGCATTTACAAGCCTAGACTTTGATGTTAGTTCAAAAGATAGTAAAGCCTTGGCGAATGTTGCCAGGACGAACGTATTATTTAATGAAAATAAAGCCGGTTTGCAGGAACCTACCGAGAATAATCCGCCTACCATTTATGATCATGCAAGTGGAACCAAGTTTTCAAAAAAAATGGTCCTTAACTTAAACACCATAACATGTAAAGCGGATTATTTTAGTAAAAAAAAATGGAATGCTTTAGGTTATTCAATTTCCCCTGAAACACCAATTACTCGTTCAGTCTTTACGAGTTCAAAAGATAACAACGCCGAATGTCAAAAAAAGCCATTTTCACTTAGTAGGGTTGAAAAAGCAGAAATAAAAAACGAGACCATTGAAAATTCTATCATCAGACAATCAGAGGAAATTTTGAATTTCAATGATGTAAATTCATCTCATTCTAGCACAATTTATTGGAACTCTTTTTACAGAACAAATACTTTTCCTTTCCAAAATTGCCCTATGACATTTCACACAGACCGAGCCAAAAGTTCGACTACTTTAAAGTTCGACTACTATCGATCAGCTAATAAGGCTGTGGGCAATGAACCGGCATTTTCATCTGAAACGGAAAAGAATTACTTCTTACGCAAATACCCGTTAAACGGTTTTCGAAATTCTGAGGTGACCCTGTATAGTTACTATCTGTATTCCAATGCTAATCCGATCGACAATTTAATGGTAAACCAGAAAGGGGGACGACACAAAATATCATTTGAGGAAAGGCTGATAGAAACCGTCAACAGGGCTCGTGAGAAAATGCAGAAAATATCTCTTCAAAAAATGAAACGGGCTTTTAACCAAACCAACCTTATGAGCAAGTTAGCAGACAAGCTTAAGCTAAACCATCAAGTAAACCAGCTGAATCTTCGCAGGATAGCGCAATCTGTCAGCGCCCGTGCAGGTAAATTTAGGGTAGGCAAATTAAACATCAAAACTTATGATATAAAAACAGTTCAAAAGGCTATATCATACTCAATTAACAACAAAATTCAGTTCCGCAGATCTGCTGGTTGGCAAGCGGCTAAAAAATCTTTGTTCTCAAAATTAGTTAAAGTGTCGGCAGTATTGTTTTTGTTATTTAAATCGCTAATTGTAGCAGCATACCGCAGACGAACCTTTCCTGTAGGATTTCGAACAAGATCCCAAACTTTGAATAATTCACACTTTAAGGGGCTACGTTTAACACAACTAAAAATCTTCATCTTATTAACATCATTTAAAGCGCAAGTTAAAAAAAGATTGTCGATAAAAATTAGTCAAAGTGCATATGTCAAAGAAAGTCATCGAAAATCGAAGTTGAATGTAGTCTTTGTTAAGTGCTCTGAAGCGTCAAGACTAGAACAAAAGAAATGTAACTTATCAATCCACCAAAGTTTACTTGTCATCAGTCGTCTTTTAGTAGATACGCTCTTTGGACTGGGGTTAAAGTGGTTAAGGAACAAGTACCTTAGTCGTCAAAGAGGATCGTCAACTATCGTCCGTTGTCGAAAGTATTTTATTTCTGAAGGTAAATTTAATGTGCTTAGTCTCAAAGAAAGAGACATGGTTCCCTTGCTAAAACAATCATGCTCTAAACTAGATTGTAAAATATCTTTTTTAAGGAATAAGACCCCTGAAAAAAAAATTTCCGAACTTTTACGTTCTAGATTAACCAGAGCATTTTCACGTGATAGTTATAAGTCACTGCTTCCAGAGATATTTATTCACCTTCAAAGCAAGTTGAATGATTTTGTTATTCTTTTGTTTTTGTTGTTAAAAAAACAAAAAAAGAGACTTAAATTCTTTAGAAAAATTTACATTAGCAGATATTCCATGTTTCTTGACAAAAAAAGTAAACAGAAAAAGTTTTTAACAAGGAAAAGTTCCAAAAACCATGGATGTCACTTGGTAGGCAAGGGGACAATTTTAGGATTCTCGTATCTGCCTGTTGGAATGCGATTGATAACTTGCAAAAAAATTCAAGGTGTTGTTACCAGAAATTTAGTTCTAAAAATAGAAAACGCCCCGTGAAATACGGGGCGTTTGTTTGTGGGGGTGTTGATCTTTTACGGGTAATTAATAATTAGGGGCAGTTTGCGCCTAAGGCAACGGAGACAATACCGTTTGCTTGGCCAGCGGTGCTATAGCAAAACCTCCGGGTGCCTGAGGGATGCTCAGCATATGCCGCCCATCCAGTGTTTGTTGCGGAGGTTACTGACACGGATACACCCGGGCTAGGTCGGAACCCGAAAGATTCCAGTGTTTGAAGGTTGTCAGTATAAGCCTCGTTGTCTACAAAGTGAGCCTCTTGAGCTGTCATTAAATTTCGTAAATCGGACTGAGCTCGAGCGTCAAAAGCGCGCTCTCGATACCTTTGAAATTGCGGAATTGCAATTGCGGCTAAAATACCCACAATTGCAACAACTACAAGCAATTCAATTAAGGTAAAACCCTTTTTACCGACTTTTTTCTTTTTCTTTTTAGTCGCCATGTTTTTCACGCCTCCGACACATTGTGATAGCAAGGTTTATGCCTAAATGAGAGAAAGCGGGGAAACTGTAACAATAATACAATAAATTAAGCTAATCCGTGGCTCAAAACTACGATTTTTCTAAGAATTTTACTTAAAACTACACGGCATTATTTGACAAAATTTGTCATTATTTGCCCGTAATTGACATAAAATGTCATGTTTTTTTGATTTATAATAGACCAGGATGGAAATTATCCCCTTTGATTATCTGGCAGACCAGTATGGGTTATCAATTCGAGATGGGTGGCCCGTTATAGACAGCCAAGTGTATAGAACTTCGCGGGGGGTGAGGTATCTAAAAAAAGCTGGAGTTGTCCTAGTGTCAAGGCCTCTCTCCAAACTGACTAGCTTGCAAGCCTTTCTTGAGGGGTACTACCAGGGGTTCGAAGAGTATTTAAAAGATGACCTATCGATTTCCGATGGGGAGGCTTTGATTAAGTTTGCGGGTCAGACATGTTATTGTAGTTTTGGACCCAAACGAACATACAACAAAGACATAAAAAAATACTTAAACAATTTAAAATCGTCCGGTCATGGATCGGTGCTTGAACATGCTAACTACAGTTTTCTTTTTTACGGAGTTTCACGCAGTCTAACCCATGAGCTAGTGAGGCATCGAGCTGGTTTTGCTTACAGCCAGCAAAGCACACGATACGTGGATGAAATAGCGCTTAGGTTTGTCGAAAGGCCTGAGTTTCAAGAAGATGAAAAACTTCACAGTGAGTTCGTTGAAAGAATTGAGAAAACATATTTTGACTATGTCGCTCTAAAAGATAAGCTTGCATCTTCGGACTTAGCTTCCCTGCGTGTTGATCCCGCAAGTTCGCATATTGCGACCGACAGAAAGAAAAAAATTAATCAAACGGCTAGGATGATCCTGAGTCATGAAGTGGAAGCCCCGATAGTTGTAACAGGTAATGCGCGGGCGTGGAGGCATTTCATAGAGATGAGATCTCATCCATCTGCCGAATTGGAGATAAGAAACCTCGCAGTTTCTGTATTTCTATGCTTGAATGCAATTGAAAAAAATCTTTTTGACGATTATGTTTGTGTCCGTAACGTGGATGGAAGTTATTCGCTGACGACAGATTTTAAGAAAGTATAGGGATTTTAAAATGGCTTACCTGAAAAAGTTAAGCGAAAATTAACCTTCATAGAAGCAGGAATACTTTTCCTTGGGTAACCCTGATTTCGAAAAAATTGGCAAACAGTAATTGTCTAAAGGAAATTTTGGTTTTACAGCAACAGCTAAAACAATTGGAATTTTTTCTTATTGAGAGTTCACAGTCTTATGGCGAATTTTGGCATAAAGTTCAGCTTTTCAAAATACTTTAACTCCATCAGGTTCGTGATTTTATTGGATGCTTCCTTCAAGGATTTAAAATTAAACATTTTTTTTGGGTCAGTGAAAGAAAACACGTGTTCTCGATTTCAAGTTAATCGGCTGTCTCAAATTAACTTTTTCTGAAGCACGGAATATATGGAAGACGCTAATTTAATTACTCTCTTTTAGTAATGGTATGAACATTTTGGTCAAAAAAAAATGGTAAACATGTTTAGACGCTTGAAAAAAGCATGGGATAAAGCAAATAGCTCAGCAAATTAATACTAAAGCTCGTCTGTTAACCTAAGACAAGCCACTCGTTGAATATTAATAGGTTGAATGTGTCTTTAAGTCGGTTAACATTTTATTTGAATTTCCCTATCATGTCAGTAACTAATTAAGTTTTTTGGCAAATCTTAATTACCACTTTAGGTCTTCTAACCACAACCTGCGCAAAGAGGGAGAAGATAATTTGCGATTTAAAAGGTCTTCAAATTATTCCAAGAAACTATATTGCTTTATTCACAGCAGACACATTTAAGTTGGCCAATCTAGGTTACTTGAATTTCGATTATGATAAAGGCTTTGTCCGAAAATAAATTGTAGTGAAAAAAGAACTGCGAGTTGCTTTAGCCAGTTGCGTTTGGAGTCCTTTGGAAGGCCTGTAAACAAAATAGTTTTTTAATGCTAAGAAGTAATATGTCCAGAACTTTTAAATCAATCTAAAAAAAGAATATCATCACCAAGTGCTTCTAAAGCTTGTAATCGCTTTTGTCTTAGGGTGTATTGTTGTAATTGCGCTTACAATTTTAATTTTTTATTTCATTTATGTTTATTTTCTTGTACGAGGTTTACAAGTCACCCAGATTTTTAATTTAAGCTCGGGAATTAGGCAAATTGAGGGGCAGGTTGTTAGGTTTGCAGATTTGGTTGAAAGTCCTGTCTTTAAACTACCTGCGGTATTTTATGTTTCCAGGGTTTTTAAACTTGGAAAAAGAAAGAGAAAAATATTTTGTGAAACGAGCGACACGCCTTTTTATTTAGATGATGGCACAGGTAAAATTCTTGTAATCCCTCATGGTGCCGAATTTGTTTCAGACCCAGACCTTAGTCGCGTCGACAATTTTATAAACCTTAAACACTTCAGCCGCATTTGGGAAAAGTTATTCTTTTTACAACGACTATTAGGGTTTGGTTACGTAAGATTGGAGGAGCAAATAATTTGTGAAGGAAATACTGTGTGCGTTATTGGATATGTAAAGTTTAAAGACTCAAAATATTTTTCCGCTAGTTCAAATTTCATTGTTTACAAGCATCCTTTCTTTCCTTTTTTAATATCAAAGAACTCTGAAGCCCAGATATTGAGCGCTTTTCAAGGTCGAATTCTAATGGCACTATTTTTACTGTTTCTCTTTCTAAGTTTTGCTGTCATCAATCTAGCGCTACTGATTTCAGATTTTTACTAATGAATTATTGAAATTTAATTTACTGTGACTAAAAAACGGTTTTATTTAAAGAGTAAACCAAAATTCAACAGTCACTAATCTGTACTATTTTCATTTTTTGACTTTCGAACAAAACCGCAGTAATATAGCAGATGTAAAGATTCTTAATTTTTATTTACGCCTACAAGTTTAGTTTTTCGAGACATTAATCTTTTGCTAGGGGTCATTTTTTTCGTAATCACCGGTTACGATGTCTCTAAAAAATTCGTTTCACATAAGCTTGACAAGTATTTAATTCATTGTCAAAATTATGATAATGTTGAATTGGTTGTCTAGGATCGCTCGTGGACTGGTTTGTGGCTCCTTGTCTTGCTTATTCTGTCAAACCAACCAGGGCATTTGGCTTAATGAAGCATACCCGACGATACTTG
>JANWWW010000021.1 GCA_025055295.1 Deltaproteobacteria bacterium
TTGACTAATCATAACATATTTGACTTACTTACAAAACAGGTATAATCAAAGCTTTCTTTTGTTATTGGTTTTTAAATGTCCTGTTTATCGGGTGTAGTTCAATCGTTTGATCACGTTTTCAAGCTAATTAAAAAGAGTAAAAAATACTATAGATTTGCAGCTAGTTAACAAGTATCACACCTAGGTGTCAAGTCCCCGTTCGCTCCAAGAAATATAGAACTACTAGTAAAGTGTTAATGCTCGAGTTCGTAGGTTTGGTGTGTCATAGGAAACAGAAAGGAAATCGTCCAGTAAGATGCGTAACTCGTTCAAGGTAAATCCATGTAACTCAATCGTGAAACCCGGCTACTAATTTTGTTGAGAAAACGGTTTTGATTCAATTTGTTCGACTTTACGTGCCTGGAATTTCTCCGAGAAAACATTGACCAGTACTATGGTACTTATCATAAATATTATCGCAGTTATTGTGGTAATCCTAATCGCCACTTTGTCTGCGCCGCCCGGTCCAAGAAGCGTGTTGCCACCACCAAAAGCTGCTCCGACTTCGGCTCCTCTACTTTGCTGAAAAATGACTAGCAAGATCAAAAACAAAGTAATTAAGCAGTGGAGAGTTATTAAGATTATTAGTTTCATGACTTTTATGTGATAGGATATAACATTGTACCTCTTTTTGACACAGCTATGAAAGACACTCTTATGTATCTCAAAGAAGTTCTTTCAGAAGTAGGCGAAGATCCCGTTTTTAGGTGGTTAAGAAAGTATTTTAACTACATCTTTTTCGGAGGTTTGTTAATTTTTTTAGTTTATCAGGGAAAGCTAATGTACACTCACAGTCAAGAGGCCAAGAAGTTGCGTTTTGCTGACAGTTTAGTTACTTTGCAAAACACATATTTAAAGCTCAGAGATAATGCAAATGATGAAGAGACAAAAAGACAGTTTTTCGACTTATTTTCAAACTTTGCAACTGCTCCCGAGCCCTACAAAACAGCTAGTGTTTTATACTCAGTACTTTACAACGAGCTGATTGGAAATCGGGATCAGATCAAAACGCTTTTAATCGATCATAATCGCAAGACGCAAAGCGAATTTTGGTCTGGATTGTGCCCTTTTGTCTCCGATAGATTTCAAGTTGATCTAGACTGCCCTCAAGGCATGAGCTTGTCTGGTTCGAAAGCCCTTAGGGAAGCATTTAGAAAAAGCTCGGACGAACCTATTCGAGTGGAGCTTGAAAAAAATCCTTATTCAGGCGCTATTCTTGAAGAAACCGTTTTTGAAACAGTTAAGAAACTATTGAGGGAATGAGAGCCTCTGTTATTTTTGCTCTTATGTGAATGACTTGGTTAGAAATCGTAGGAGGGTTGAAAGTTTTACAAGTAGTTGCCCGACTTCGAAATCACTGTAAACCAAGTTAGAGGAAGAAAAGGCGAAGAATTTAGGGACGCCTTTTTGGTCCATTGGCAAACGTCTAGCGAGATTTTTTTAGACTTAGCCCAAGCGAAAATAGCGCGCATACGAGGGAAAATACTTAAGGTTGCTCCCATAAAAATTAACAAGATTTTAAAAGAGCATTTAAGCATGTTGGACTGTTGTGAAAAATTTTCTTCGATCCCGTGATTCTAGATTATGATTTAAAACGTTGATTCCTTTTTTGCCGGAGAATATGGCCTAAAAAACCCGTAATCGTGGAACTCAAAACTTAAATAATCAACCAATTTTTTTCGACGTCAAAAGTTAAAGTGTCGTTTGAGCTTTGAAAGGTAAAATAATTTGCCAAATTTCGATAAAGCTAACCTATTTCTGAGAGCACTTGAAAAATGTGCTGAGTATTACATTACAAAACTATGAACTTCAACTTTGTACAGTTTGTGTGTTTTTCAAGGAGTTAAGCGCAAAACTATAACACCGTCAAACGATATCACAGTATTAAGCGTAAAAATAACAGCTAACTTGAGTTACGGCTCAAACTGTTTCCTCAAGAAATTCCTGGCTTTCTTCCGGCTCGTTAATAGGCCACAAATAAATTCTGCTGGCTTCCCTAAATACATGAACACCCAGCTCATCGCCATGCCGGTTAAAACCGTATCTAACCGCTCCGCCTGCTTCTCGAATCAAATCCCTGCATTTTTTATCCTTGCCTGAATTCCACAGTGAACTGTACTGATTCAAAAAATCGAAATCGTTTAAAAGCTCCCAGTCGACTAATGCCAAACACCTTGTATTTACAAAAACTTCTCCAATTGGCTTCATTGTTTTGTCTAGCTCAGCCTCGGAGAACTCTCCTTTTTCCGGATAGATGGCCATATAAAACTTGAAGGGGTCCCTCGCAATTTTATACTCACCCGGCTCAAGTCTTACTACTTCTCCTCCAAACTCTCTGACCAGTTGTTCACGTTTTTCCAATGAAGCATCCTTGAGAGAATTCAATTCATTCAAGAAAATGTCATTGGCGAGCATAAACTGATCTATTAAGAGCAGAGTGCCGCTTTCTAAATTTATACGCTCTTTAGAAGCAGTTGGTGATTTCAATAATTTTTGTCTACGGTTGTCTCTTGTAACACGGCCTCCTCCGCTTCTTTGCGCCACACGAGACAAAGGACGCCTTGAAGTTCTGGAAGGCTTCATAAATCCAGCTCTTGACCTCCCTCGTCCTACGGAATTACGTCTCTCCATGGATCTTCCTCTTGAATTTCGTCGAAGCATTACCGGTAAAGTTTAAAATTTCTCTTTAGGAAAGTCAACTTTATGTCGATTAATCAATCGTATGACATCACCCTGTTTGATAAACTTTGACCCCGAGGCACTCTCAATACAGGCGCGTTACGACGATGAAGTAGCCAGATTTAGGGCAAAAAAGAGATGGGAAACTTTATTTACTGAAATATATCTACTCGAGCCTAAGACTGATTTTAGAATTACCCTGTTCTCGGATGAAGATAGGCTATTTTTTTATATGGTATGCCATTTCGTTTCACAAGTGGGGAAGTATGTGTTTTATCGAATAACTTCTGATCAAAACAATGCGGCAGTTAGAACCTTGAAAGTTTCGCACTATGCGAGTTTTCCGCAAGAACTTGAGGTTAACTGTTCTAGACCTGGCACAGGGTATCAAAAAAATTTTCTACTAAGGTTGCTTAAATACTTTCAAGCAGGCTAACTTTAGCGGGTGATTTTTCCCATCACTTGGAATAAATAAAAGATTATGACTTGACAAAAAAATGTTTACTACGATGGATGATAATTGATAAAAACATTAATCGCTTAAAAAGCATTAAACTATTCCGCGTAATAAATCAGTCGAAAAAAGTACATGGCAACCTCTGCGGGGAAAATTCACTATGATATTTCACAGGTTGGTTAAAAAATTTTTTAAAGTCATTTTGAGATAAATCAGGTTTTTACAGACCTCGTACCTAAATTGCCTGCAAGCATTTTACATGAGAATAAACCAGACTTAAATTTTCACAATACTTCAAGTTTGGTCGTTGGAGGGGCTGGTGAAAAAATCTTTTTTTTAATACACCGAAGCCTTCGAGATAACATTTCAATTTTCAGGGAGGTATTCTAAAAAATTTTTAGTCATGCCTTCTATGAACTGTAATCTCTTTTGCTTTTGGTGGCTGTAACCTAAACATCATCTCTCTGCCTTAGCCTGTTTACAAAAAAGTGCTCGGCTTGATTTGAACCTAGTCAGTTAGCACAGTCTTGATCGATTATTCGTACTTTGGGCCTGTGTCAAAAATTTTATCTCGCAGGCTACTTAGGGACTTCTTCACTGCTTGTATTCTTTCTCGTAAATTTGTAGGCTGTGGCTCGATTGTGTTGTTTAAAAATGGATCAGAGAACCCAACCAAAGCAGCTAAAAGCAATCTTGTATCATTGTCCCTGAAGTATGTTATCATCGTTCGATCCAAAATTAACTCAGTTTCTCCTGATTGAGACTGAATGTGAGGAAACAAAGCTTCGTAATCGTAGTTGGCCAAGGCAAAAGCTTTTAGTATTCTATTTTTCGACTTGCTCAAAACTGTTCGCGCCAATTTTTCAGGAGGTATTCTTGCTAACGCTTCTTCGCTCTTACTCTTAAAGACCATACATAACGCAGTTAAAGCGACAAGACGCCAGTTTAAATTGCTTACGCACCCGTTATCGCACAATGTTATGAAAGTTTTATCCGAATAAAGAGCCCTTTCAAACTGTTCAAAGTACCTGCTAACCGAAGTGCCTGAAATACCGTAGGCCATCCTTATGAAAGACATGAAATAATCAAAACTTTGAACCCTCCCACGACCGTTCTTTTCACCTAAATTAGCGCTTAACTGCCTTAGTCTTGCTAATACTCCAAAAATATTTAACCCTTCAACAATTGAGTCGCTAACCGAAAAAGAGGCGATATACCAAGGCACGATAGACTGTAGCATTCGCAAAGACTTTCTATTAGAAAGACCTTTTAGGTGATCGTCTTTTTGGCTTGCTTGCCTGTCAGGTCCAGAACTCATTTTTTCGTAAAAGACAATGCTCGTTAGGGCTTCAAAAAGAGGATTCTTGAAATTTAAATCTTCAAACTTTACGGCTCCGTTTGTTTTGCTCTTTGTCAGGAAATCAAAAAATAACGATAGAGTTAAAATACCCGCTTTTTCCGATTCTGACAAACTTTCAAAAAATGTGTGATTGATAGCCCGCCGAGAAAGCAAGTCAGCAACTTTTTCTTCAATTCCTTCGATTAACTTCTCATACCCAAGGGCGGTTTCGTCAAGTCTTGGTAAGATTAGACCTAACCAATATCGCGCTGAGGTTGTATCTTCATAGTAACTATAACCAGCACTTGCTCCCGTTAGCTGTTTGAAGGCCCGCCCCAAATTAACCCCGAGGCCAAGCTCGTTAAAAACCGCCTCAAGAGATGTCAATCGCTGATCCCATACGATCCAAAATTTGTGAGGTTCAATTTTCGATGGTCGTTCAGCTTGAGATTTTTTATGGAATATGAGCCCCACTATCTTATTCTACCACTAAAAGATTTCTTAGTCTTCATTTTGTGAATCATGGTTCATTTTCGAATTTTGGAATAGAGAACATATCAAGGAAAAAAAACGCAAACAAAGCCTCTCATTGCTCTGAGCTTTACCTAATAAGTAAGTTTGATACCTTAACTCCCTTTACTCAAGCGGTATTAATTCTCCTGCTTTTTCACAAGATATGGCGAACATTTTGTCTCCTATTTTTACAGTCCCGCTTTTACACTTGGGCTCATTCTTTGGCACTGCTTGAAAATTTGGATCTCTTATAACTTGATCGCTTACTGCGTCCACTTTAGCAACGGATGTATCCTCAGGCGCTCGCATAATGAGCCCTAACCTTCCTGACTGACGAGCGGTTTGGATTATTAACGCTTCTTCAGGTGTCACCTCAAGCGTCAACGTGGTGCGTCTAGGGTTTGCCTTTCTGCTTTCATTTAATTTAGCGGTGGAAAAAACCGTTGGATCTCCACCCAAAGACAGCACTCTCGCGTTGTGAACGATAATTCGGGTCTCAAGAGAGTTCGTTTTATCGTTTCGGAATGTTAAAGTCACATCAACCCGCGTTCCGGGTCTTGCGAAACCTTCGACAGAAGTAGTTTCGTCAACCTCGATTGAAACAGCCCTCATTCCCGGGTTTAACGGCAAAGAAACTACTATAGGCTCTCTGGAAATCTGGCGGTATCGTAACGGAGGACCCGGTTCCAAGACTTCAGTTGTGTAAAAATTTAATACGTCTTTTAAGTTTACAACTGCGTCTTCCGGGACCTGATTTCTTGGCCATATAAGTTCACGAAACTTTACAGACGATAGTTGCACACCTATTGGAACACTTTTTTCCGGGGTAAAAAGAGTAACAGTCACAGGCTCAGCCAACGTAACCGTTGTTTCTTTTCTCTCCTTGGTCTTTGCAACCAAAAGCGCCGTCACTAACAGAGTCCCGGTAGCCAATATACTCATAATCACCAAAAACCGGAATCGATTTGTGGCCACCGAAATACGCTTTGTTTTGAGCATTGCTTACTCTTAAAAAATTATATAAAAAGTAATCGTCGCAGTGTGTGGTTTTTTAAAGACGTTTCGTTATTTGGTGGAGTCGCTCATTTTCTGATCCTGATTTGCGCAGGTATTTGGCTATCATCCTGTGTCAAGACAGTTTCCATAAAAAAAAATTCCCAGGAAAAAGCGAACGTTCAAACGGAACTTAAAACAGCCACAAGCGGTCTAAAATTTGGATATGTAGTGGCGATTGAATCCGGAGTGTTGCCAAAGCTTGCCCTAATAAAGTGCAGAGACGGGTCGACACGAACGGTATCGTTGTCTTATGATGTTTTTTTTGAGATCGACTCCAAATCGTACGTTCTTGTTGAAACCCCTTGCCCTGCTGCAGGATTAAAATTAAACCTTGATTCTAGTCAGGGGGAGTGGTTAGATATTGATGTCAGTGAACTCGAACGAAATTAAAGAAACAGATATTGAAGCACTCGTTTTGGCTTCCGGGGAAAAGGGGATAAAAGTCAATGAAATTCTTGAGCACCTGAACATGAGTTATCACGATTTTCTTGCAACCGTAAATAATCTCAACAAAAGACCCGTATCATTCGTTTTGAAAATTGTGGGACAAAAAATTTACGCGGTTATTAGAGAAGAGTTTCAGAGTCTTTTGAGAAAAGCCGGCTTTAACGAAAGAATTAGGCTAACGCAACCTACGTTGGAAACTTTGGCAGTGATAGGATATCTAAGCCCTTGTAGGAAAAGTTTTATCGATTATCTACGAGGTGTAGACTCTACTCAAAGCATAAACACATTGTTGGAAACTGGGTTGATTGAACGGGTAAGCTCGGAACAAAAGGCGGAACCTGTTTTCAAACTTTCGGAAAAGGCGTTTTCGTTTTTGGGAATATCTTCTGAACAAGAACTGGATAATTATCAGTCGATCAGGGACGAATTTCATTCAAAACTCCAAAATTTCAACAACTAGAAATTCGATTTTGAAATCTTAACTATACTGGATTAGAATTCCTCGTTGTGAAAGTAAATAGAATGTTTCTGGAAAGCCTTCTTAAATCCCCTTCTCCTACGGGTTTTGAGTCTAGCGTCCAAAAGGTTGTAAAGGATTACATAACCCCTTATGCGCACTCTGTGGAAACAGACAGTCATGGAAACTTAATAGCTTGCGTGAACCCCTCGGGAAAACCAAGAGTTATGATTGCTGGGCACTGTGACCAGTTGGGGTTTATGGTGAAAAAAATCTCCAAAGAAGGCTATATCTATGTAACAGCTTTAGGTGGCATAGATCCGGGCGTCATACCCGGATCACTTGTGTGGATACATTCTAAAAAGGGAGTTGTAAAAGGAGTATTTGGTCGTAAACCAATTCATCTTCAATCGGCCGAAGAAAGGCAAAAGATGTCTCTTGAGCTCAGCAAAATGTGGATTGACATCGGGGCAAGATCGGAAAAAGAGGCAAGAAACTATGTCGAAATAGGAGATCCCGTCACCTTCGAATTAACAGTTCAGTATCTCTTAAACGACTTTGTTTCGGCACCGGGCCTTGATGATAAGGTGGGTGTTTTTGTGGCATTTGAAACTTTGCGTGTTTTAAGCAAACAAAAACTCTCCTGCGCAGTTTACGCGGTAAGCACTGTTCAGGAAGAAATTGGTCTTCGAGGAGCAAAAACCAGCGCTTACTCGGTAAACCCTGATGTGGGCTTTGCGGTAGATGTAACTTTTTCGTCTGACAACCCGGGAAGTGACGAGCAAAAACTTGCCGACATAAAACTTGGTCAGGGGCCCGCTATCGTTGTCGGACCAAATGCAAATCTAAAAGTAAACGAAATTCTTTTCCAGCTTTGCAAAAGAAAAAGAATCCCTTATCAGCTTGATCCGGTTGGTGGAGCCTTGGGAAATGACGCAAACGCTATTCAGGTTTCAAAATCCGGGGTCGCCACAGGAAGTATAGGTATTCCCAACAGGTACATGCATACTCAGGTGGAAATTTGCGCGTTTTCAGACCTTGAAAACGCTGTCAGATTACTCGCTGAATTTTGTCTTTCCCTAAAGCCAAACTCAAACTTTACTCTTCTTTAAATTGGTTTTATCTCAGGACTTGGATGAAATCGCGTTATCGTTTTCGGTAAGCCAGTTTTTGTTTTCTACATTGCAGGCTGAAATCGCAAAACACAAAGTGAGGTTACACTTCAAATTATCCCCGGATGACTCCTCCGTAAAAAAAATTGAACCCGTGATTGAAGAGGTTCTTGAATGGGGTCGAGAAACCGTCAAAGGAAATGTACTTTTCAAAAAAGATTGGGAAAAACCAAAAACAGTTGCGGGCCGAAAAGCGGTGAAGCTTCTTGAATGGATTCGCAAAATAAATCTCGATGATAGTTTTAAAGCCCAAGATTTTTTTAAAAACTTTGACGCAATTGTTGAAAAAGAAATACTCGTCAAAGAAATGATATCTCTTTGCGTCAAGCACTATTACGCAATGGATAATTTTCAAAGGTTTCCTTCGATTGTAGATGGCAAGGAGCCCAAAGAATCGGAATTTGTCAGCTCTGTAATTAATTTTTTAAACAGTCTAATACTTAACTTTGAAAACTACTTTCCGCTTGACGGCTCTGTCAAAAAGGCTCTAAGAGAAGAATTGGCAATATCCAAGTGTTATCTTAGAGTGTATGCTAACGACGCAAGTGTTAAGCTTTGTATTTTTTCTCCTTTTACTTTGGATAAATCAGTTGTTCCGGTCGAGTATCGTCGCGATTGGAACAAAATATCAGTAACCCCATATGAAGCGAGCACGTGGTATTGTTACGATTTCGTTCCTGATGAGGCAAGTCTTTGGTTAAGTTATGGCCTGTCGAATCCTGCAACGTGTTGGATGTGGCGTCATTTAGGGTTTCATCCGTCTGAAGCCCGAGATTGGGTAAAGTTGGGATTGGATCCTTTAGCCGCCAGAGACCTCGTCCAAAAAGGTGTAACTCCCGATATGTACCAGAAAAACGAGGGCTAAGCCTAAAACTTGCGTTTGATTATCAATTAGCAAAATTTTATACTCCATCCCAAATGGAATTTGATGTTCTAGTCACTGGATGTGGAGGCTTTCTAGGTTCTTGGGTGGCTGAGAGACTGGTTCAGGATGGTTTGCGTGTGGTAGGTATAGATTTTTTCACCGACAACTATCCCAGAGAAATCAAAGAAAACAATTTAAAAAATTTAAGTGGTAACCCCTCATTTCAGTTGATTGAAAAAGACCTTGCGCATTTGTCTATAGATGACCTTAAGAACAAAAAAATTGCTCATGTCATTCATCTTGCGGCTCAGCCAGGTGTCAGGGATAGCTGGGGACCAGATTTCGTTAAGTATATTCACAACAATGTTCACGCAACTCAGAATTTACTTGAAGTGTTAATTAGGATTAACTCGTTTAAAAGGTTAATTTATGCTAGTAGCAGCTCGGTTTATGGAGAGCCGCCACATGAAGCCAAAGAACAGGCAATAAAGGAGACTTCTCTAACAAATCCGTACAGTCCTTATGGCGTCACGAAACTGACTGCAGAAAAACTTTGTCAGGCATATTCGGCAAATTATGGATTTGAACTTGTTTCGCTTAGATTTTTCACGGTTTATGGACCTAGGCAAAGACCCGATATGGCGTTTTCCAGGTTTATAAGAAAAGCTATCAGGGGTGAACCTATTGTAATTTATGGCGATGGCTCGCAAAAAAGGGATTTTACATTCGTTGAAGATGCAATAGAAGCGGTAATTTTGAGTTTAAAAAAAGGTAGTGGCGTGTATAACGTGGGACGAGGGAAAACAGTGCCTCTAAAAGAGGCTCTAAATGTTCTTCGCGATCATTTTCCTGAACTAAAGGTTGCGTTTGAGCCAAAGCAAAAAGGAGATGTAAGCTTTACTTGGGCAGACATATCGAAAATTCAAGCTGAGCTTGGATATTCGCCCAAGGTTGATCTTCAAGAAGGACTTGAAAGGCAAATACAATGGATCAGATCAAACGGGTTCTCTTAATTCAAACCGCTCTTCTAGGTGATGCCGTATATTCCGCAAGATTAATCCAAGCTTTTCAACACAGCTTAGTAACAGTTGTAGCTAGGACACAGGTTGCGCATTTCTATTCCCTGTTCAAAAATGTTACTGAGATTTTTTCGTTTGAGAAGAATGACTTTTTTAACTTTTTGCGCTTGACCCGCATGATAAGGGACACATTTTATGACGTTATAATAAGCTTTACATCTTCAACAAGGGGGAACTTGCTGGCATTTTTGGCGAGGGGAAAAAAAAAATTTTTTACGACGGTAGTCAAAGGAAATCGGATTTTATTGCCAGGATTTTGTCCTATTTTGGCATTGAAAGCCCCACGGTTTTTTTGCCTGAAGTTCAACCCAAAAATCAAAGTCTGAAAGGACTGAGAAATTTTTTGTGTTACTTTATCGATTCGTCAAAATCGACAAAAATTTTCGAAAAGTGGAAAGATGTTTCTTTGAAACTACGTAGCGATGGGTTTAACGTAATTCTTTTAGGCAAAGAAAGGATTTTTTGCGAGCCCGAAGTTGGAATAAATCTAACAGGACTGACAACACTAGAGGATGTTATGTACTTAGCCAACAAGTCGAACGGAGTAATTTCAAACGACTCCTTTGGGGCTCATTTGGCGATGGGTTATAGAAAACCTTTGGTAGTGTTTTTCTGTTCAACATCCGATTGGCACAACTTTTTCAACAGTAAGCTCGTTCTTAAAGTTTTTCCGCCCAAACTTGCTTGCTGGCCATGTTCAAAAGGAGGACGTCAATGTTGTCCGGTTGGAGATTTTTTATGTGTAAAGTATGAGCCGGATATCTACAGTATTGTAAAATTCTTAAGAGCTAATGGGGTTTCAAATTCTGAGTAATACTGCTAATGTGGCTTTGGAGGATATTGCGAAAATTGTTGAACTTATAAAAACAAATGGCTCGTCAAAAAAAGGACTTCTAGGACGTGAAGAAAATTTTGTCTTAAAAGAAAAAAATCTTCATTTGAAAATAGTCTCTGCAGGTGGGGTTTTTTCTCGTTTGCCATTTGGGATAAGGTGTAGTTTAGGTTTGAGGAAACTAAACAGAGAAATAAAAGCCTTAAAATTGGCGCAGAAATTATCTTTGCCAGCGCCGAAAGTCTTAGGTCAGGTTATTGTAAAAATAGGACTAGCTAGAATCGGTTTTGTGGTGACTGAATTTATCGAAGGTAGCACTTTGGTAGAACTTTGTCGTGAGGATCCGGAAAAAGCCAAAGCGTCTATTGGTGCTTTGGAAAGCGTGTTAAACAAACTCACAAGAGCCAAGCTTTTTCACAAAGATTTGCATCCCGGTAATGTTTTCGTTTCCCAAAATGATGTTTATCTTCTTGACTGGGGTTCAATAGAACCTTTTTATGGTCCCCTAGATAGCGCTTACTCGAAGTATTTGAAAAGGTGGCGGCGGGCGTGCATTAAATATGATCTTCCGTTTTATTTGATTTCGTATTTTTGCTCCATAGCGTCAAAGCTTCGTGAATATGAGCCAATTTACTAACTCAACTGCTTTAATTCTTCTTGGTGCTTTTGGGGATTGTGTTAGAATGTGTCAGTGTTTAAGGTCATTCGAGCTTGACTCCAGAGTAGTTTGGTTCATCGCCCGAAAATGGTTTCCATTGAGAGAACTGGTTCCTGAGGTTAGCTTTGTGCCTGTGACTTTCTATAGTTTTTTTTTTAGTGTAATCAAGTGCTTTCGAAAATTTGACTTGGTTATAGATGCTCAAAGGCTTTTTAAATCTGGTGTCTTGTCGCTTTGCCTGTCGAGAATAAGGTTGGGATTTCATCCGCTCGATTGTAAAGAGGGCAACCATTTTTTTAACAACTGTTACATCGGTAAGTGGCAAACTAACGAAAGCAAACTGAGAAAATATGAGCAATTTTTTGAACTAGCAGGTTTCAGAAAGAAAAAAATCGTTGAGCATAAAACCTCATTTAATGAAAAAAAAGTTGCCCTCAGTTTGGGGGGCTCTTGGGACAGCAAAAAGTTTGTATTTGAAGATATCAAGTTCCTGCTTAATCTTTTTCTTCAACATGGAGCGTCTGAGTTTTTCATACTAGGTGGACAGGACACAAAACTTTTGGCTAAAAGCGCTTTCCGTTATTTGCAACAAACAAGTGTCCCAGTGAATAATTTAGTTGGCCAAAGCCTCGAGGACACAATTTCTTTTGTTCGGAACTTTGACGGTCTTGGTGTGGGGGGTGATACTGGGGTGGCTCATCTTTTCTCATTCTTTTCAAAACCGTATATAACCTTGTTCGGACCAAGCGACTATCGAAAACACACTCCTTCTGATTTGGATAATTTAAGAGTCAAGTCAGGGTTATACTGCTCCCCTTGTGAAAAAAGGAAATGCTATTTTGGAACAAATCTTTGTATTCGCGTTGCCGTAAAAAACATTAACGAAGTTGTAAAAAATTTATACTCCAAAACTCCCTAAGATGGGAAATACTAACAAATTTTTATTGTATTAAAACAGGTATGATATTTGCTAGCTGTGTTTTCTATGACACCGGAATTCAGGGATTGGGCAATATCATTAATAAGAACAAAATATTATTCTTCGCTAAAAAATTTTCTTGTTAGATATGCTAGCAGGGAAAATATTGAGGATATTATCCAAGACACTTGTCTCAAGGTTGCGATAAATTTGCCAAGACTGAGAAGCCGTAAGGCTTTCAAGTCATGGGTTTTTATGATCGCGAAAAGAGAGGCTTTACAGAAGATAAGGAAGGAGAAAAGATTTATAATTTTTGATCCAAGAAATTTACAAACCGCTTTTGAGCCAAAATTTGAAAGTTTGCCTTGTCTTGAGGGTCATGAGGAATTGAAGTTATTAATTCAGGGTTATTCAATTTGTGAAATATCCAGAATGAGAAAAATTTCCCCGGCTTCGGTCAAATCGAGAATCTTTAGATCAAGAAAGGTCTTTAAGTCCTTGAACTGTTAACTAAGCGCTTGAAGATGTAAAATCGCCTAGTGTTTATATTTGCGATTGAAACAAGCTGCGACGAAACAAGTTGGTGCCTTGCAAAGTGCGAAAATCAGTCTTTTAGCACAATTTCTCTTTTCAATTACAGTCAAGAGATACATAAAGAGTACGGAGGAGTAGTACCGGAGCTTTCTGCTCGGCAGCACATTGAGGTGATAAAAAAAAATCGGGCAAAAATAGCCACGCTTTTTGAAAAAGCGGATGCAGTTGCAGTAACTGAGGGACCGGGCTTAAAAGGCTCTCTTTTAATTGGCGCAAATTTTGCCAGCGGGTTATCGATTTTTTCTAACAAACCTTGTTTCCCGGTTGACCATGTTGACGCGCATCTTTTTTCGCCAATGTTAAATTCAAGATTGAAATTTCCTTATTTAGGTGTGGTTTTATCTGGTGGTCACACAGTCGTGTGCTTGGTCAATGACGTGTCGGACATAAAGATCCTGGCCAGAACGGTTGATGACTCAATAGGCGAAGCTTTTGATAAATGCGGAACACTTTTAGGTTTGCCCTACCCCGCCGGGTCGCTTCTGGCAGAAATTGCGGACTCTTACAGTGGGGATCTTGTACAGTTCCCTGTAGGACTAAAACATCAGGTTAATTTCTCGTTCTCGGGCTTTAAAACCGCTGTTAAACGTCAGCTGGCGCAGTTTAAAACGATTGACGAAGAGCTTCAGAAAAAATTATCAGCTTCCATTCAGCATGCGCTGATAGATGCTGTAATTGAAAAGCTTGAATTAATCACAAAACAGTACCCCTCCCTGCCGATAGGTTTTTCAGGCGGAGTAAGCACCAACTCCTTGTTGAGAAAAAAAGCCACAGAACGTTTCGGAGAAACTATGGTATTTTTTCCGGAAAAAGGTTTATGCACCGATAATGCGGAAATCATAGCGTTTGCAGCTTGGCTGGGGATTTGTCGGGGCGCTGCCGAACCAAGGCTGCCTAAAATTTATTCTCGGTGGAAACGATTCCATCGTTCTTAAATGAATTTTACCTTAAAAAAAAGAGCAAAAGAGTTGCTACACGAACTAAATGTCAGAGCGAAAAAGCGTTTTGGTCAAAATTTTCTTGTGTCAGAACGTGTGTTAGACAAAATTTTACAAGAAGTTTTTTCCTCAAAGCCTGTAAAAATTTTGGAAATTGGACCGGGATTGGGTTTTTTTCTCGAAATGGCGATCAAGAATTATAACTTTGAATATGTCGGCGTAGAAATTGATCCTGTGTTTGGCAACTTCTTGAGAGAGCGGTTTTCCTGCGACAGAATTCTAATAATTACCGGAGATTTTTTAAAAACACCCTTAAAAGATTTTTCTCCGGTAACCGTTTTCGGTAGCATACCTTATAATTTATCCTCTTCAATCATTGAAAAGTTCTGTTATGAAAAAGACGAGATTTGCCACGTTTTTGTGATCCTCCAAAAAGAATTCGGGATGAGGGTGATGGCTAATCCGGGCTCTAGGTTATTTGGCAGGATTTCTATTTTGGTTCAGATTTTCTTTAAAGTTGAAAAACTTCTTGAAGTATCAAAAAATTGCTTTTTCCCAACACCACAGGTTGATTCTGTCCTGTTAAAACTGACGCCAAAATCTGGCGTAAATTTATCCCCCAAAACAGTTGGCAATTTAACACGAGCATGCTTTGCCGCAAGAAGAAAAACTATTTTGAACAATGTTGAGCTAAGCGAGGGAACCATGAGAACTTTCTTGCGCGAATTTTTTTCTTTAAGACGACTAGGCAGTTTACGACCTGAGCAAATGCCATTGGAAATTTGGGAAGAATTGTTTCAAACGTTTGAGTCTGAAACTTCATGAATAATTATCTGGCCAGGTTTTGAAAAAAGATGTTCAAGGTGTTCCGAGAAACGGTCCCAGACCGTTTTTCTTTTAATTTTTAAGGTTGGGGTTAACATGCCGTTTGCTACGGATGGTTCGACATTTACCACAAGAAGGCCTTTTAGTTTTTCGAATGGGTTAAGTTGTTCATTAACTTTCAATAATTTTTGTTGGTAATATGCAGATGTTTTATCTTTTGTGTCATCAAAAAGGACTGCAACCACAAAATCATGACCGTCGCCAAACACGCAAGCTCCTTTGCAGTTGATGCTCTCGACAAGCATAGCCTCAAGTTTAAGAGCGGGCACGTTCTTTCCGTTTGAGAGCACAAGAATTTCTTTTTTTCTGCCTTCGATAAACAGAAAACCTTCTTCATCTATGTGTCCGATGTCTCCGGTTTTAAACCAGCCGTCCTCGGTAAATGGATTGGACGGTGAGTTCCAATAACCACCAAATACGTTATCTCCTTTAAGGAGAATTTCAGAGTCCAAAATTTTTTGGGAGATTCCGGGTAGCGGCCTGCCAACACTTCCTACTTTTCGCGCTGTCGGCAAGTTGACATGTGTTGCCACAACAGTTTCAGTTAGCCCGTATCCTTCAAGGATGCAGAGCCCGAGCTTGTCAAAAAAAGAAATCGTTTCAACATTTAACTTTGCTCCCCCTGAAATGCAATATTTTATTCTTTTTCCAAATATCCTTGGAATCGAGATTTTCCCCAGCATTCGAAGTACCACTCTTTCTATCCATGTGTCTTTTCTTAAAAATTTTAAAACTCGCGAAAAACGTCTTTGTATTTCTTTTTTGATTTGATCAAAGAATTTTGGAACAGCTGGAACAATTGTAGGCGAAGCCAGAGGTATCGAGCGAATTATGCGGATCAAGTCAAGTTGGGAAGAAACATTTGAGTGAGGTTTTGGCACCCCCATAGAGACACCTAACATGGTTCCAACGTAACCGCATAAACGGCCAAAAGAATGAGACAGAGGTAGAAAGAGGAACATGCTGTCGCTCTCAGTAAAAAGACCAACTTTGGATACTTGTTCCAGGTTGGTTACGTGATTTTTATGCGTCTGAGGTACTCCTTTTGGCTGACCTTCGGTTCCTGAGGTAAAAACAATCGTGACAATATCTTCTGGCTTCGAAGGGTAAATTCTTAGGTCAGTTGATACGGAAAAATGTCCCATGAGCTCAGGAACCCCTTCGATCGGGTCAAAAGAAACCACTGGTATTCCGAACGATTTAATTTTCTCGTATTGTTCAATATTTTCAACAAAAAGCAGTTTAGGCTTGATCAAAGACAAAATATAACCAGTATCCTGCCATTTTAGAGTAGGGTAAACTGGCACTGTGATTACACCAGTAAGAACACACGCTACATCGACAACCAACCATTCATATCGGGTATTGGATATTATGCAAACGAAATCCTTCTGCTTTACATCGTATTCTATGAGCGCATTTTGTACACGTGAAATATCGTCAATAAAGGTTTTACTATCAATATCACGTTTTTTAAGAGGATCTACTTCTGAAACCTTAGTGTTTTCTTTGTTTTTCAGGAAAAGTTCGGCGAGGGTTGCGGACATATTCATCAACAACTTAATTTTTGGCTAAAATTGTAATTTAATCTAGGTATGAACTTTTTTGGAAGCTTCACTAAAAAGGATTTGCATGAATTTTTAGAAACCACTAAGGCAAAACTAGGTTTTTACTGTCAAAACTACCCAATCCCTTTGATATTGCTATCTTTTTGTCTTGGTTATGTTTGTGCGTTGTTAGGCAAGCTATTTTTTGCGGCGCTAATTTTACTTTTGATTATTTTTATTGGTTTTTATCTGGCTTTGCCTGAAACAGGGCAAAAAAATGCAAAAGATGAAAGCGAGACTGAAGCAGAAACCAAAACTTAGCATCTTCACAGGATGGTTAATTTGTTATTAATCATGCGCTCGATTAAAATTTAATAAGATTTCTGTCATGAAAACGGAAAAAACTGATTACCTGGTGATAGGTCTTGGACCTGCTGGCATGGCTTGCACTTTGATGGCGCATTCGATGGGTCTTAATGTCACGGCAATTGAGAAAAGGAAAATTGGGGGAGAATGCTTGAATTATGGTTGTATCCCCAGCAAAGCCCTCATTAAGGCTTGTAAAGTCAAATATTGGAGCGAGCATGCCAACAACTTTGGGCTAGCTCCTGCCACTTTGAAGCCGGTTTCAGTTTTTAAACGCGTAAGAGACGTCGTTTATACTGTCAACCAGGAAAAAACATCTAAATTGTTCGAGAAAGTAAATGTTATCTTGGGCGAACATGCCAGATTTATTGATCCGTACACGGTTGAGACCGACAACCACAGAATCACAGCAAAGAAAATTTTTTTATGTCTTGGGACTCGTCCCAGACTGCCGTCAGAAGTCAAAGGCTTCAGCTCTATCCCCTACCTTACAAACGAAACGGTCTTTGACATAGACGACATTCCTGAGTCAATCATCGTGTTAGGTGGAGGTCCGATTGCGTGTGAACTTGGACAGTGCTTTAGGAGGCTAGGGTCCAATGTAACTTTAATCAACAAAGCAAGCAGACTCCTTCCAAAGGCGGAAGAATTGGCCAGTTCGGTTCTTGAAAAAGTTTTTAGAGAAGAAGGAATAACCGTTGTAAACGGCGCAAATGTTGTTCAGTTCGAAAGAGCTCAGGATAAAGTCAAAGCGTTACTTGATGATGGAAGGATCTTTGAAGGAGATACAGTGCTTGTAGCAATCGGTAGAGAATTTGATTATAGGGATCTCAAGCTTGAAAATGCGGGGGTCAATCATGACTCGTCAGGTATTAAGGTAAACGACTACTTAGAAACCAGTCAGAAACACATTTACGCTGTTGGAGATTGCAATGGGTATCGGTTGTTCACTCATGCTGCAATGCATCAGGGCATGTGTGCCATCATGAACAGTTTGATTCCTGGGTGGATGTGGTTTATGAAGAGAAAATTCAAAAATTATGTTGTTCCTTGGTCTGTTTTTACCGAGCCGGAGGTTTCAAGTGTTGGTTACACTGAAGCTGAACTAATCAGGTTAGGGATAAAATATGACAGTGAAATACTATATTACGCTGATTATGGAAGGGCTCTAGCTGATGCCTGCGAAACAGGTTTTGTAAAAATTTATTTTAAGCGGGGCGTAAAACCAGTGATTTTGGGCGCTACGATTGTTGGAGAGAATAGCTCAGAAATGATACAAGAATGGGCTCTTGCGATCCAGAAAAAGCTTACTCTTTATGACATAATGTTTTTGCAACACAGCTTTCCAACATTCGGGTTCCTGAGCAAGCGAGTGCCCGAATCTTGGATGATGCGAACGTTACAGGAAAAAGCATTTTTAAAAGCGTTCATAAAAAGATGGGCAAATTTTTCGTGATTAAATGCTCATCCGATCGCCATATGACAATATAACAAGTCGTAATTGTTAAATACCGTGTTGTCAATAATTCCGTTTTTAACAAAAAGGTCTAAGGTATAAGCATTTCAAGGTCTTCATTTAACTAACCGAATTTTCTTGAGCAGGTTGAGTTTTAAAACAGTTTCGCTATCTTATTTTTAAGTTAATCACCTCGGGTAAAAATTGACTTCGTCGATTTTTTAGCTCGCACTCAGATACAGAAGGACTGATAGTTTGTCAAGAAACGAATTGCAAAAAGGCCGGCGAAGAAGAAAAAAAGAACCTCTAATCTTTATTTCAAGCTCAGCTCGGATTGACAATTTTTTGTTCCAGGAAATATTAGCTGTTACGAATTTACAAAAATTTTTGTTATAAACAGCCAAAAGCGCGCTGACACTACAAGTAAGTTATGCCTTTATTGAGAGTCCGAGTCGCTTTCATAATACCCTCGAGCACAACATTCTTCACTGACAGGGAGGTTTCACTGGATGTCAGTAAAGTCTCCAAAGTTGAAATGACTTTGTCATTTCCATATAATAACATATCCTCTACGACTTCCCCCCACAGAAGCTCCGGTTGCTGCAAAAGCGTCTCGCTAATAATGACAAATTTTTTTGGATCGAAACGCCTGACAAGCGCCAACATGTTTCTAAACTTAAGTCTGAGTCGCCATTCCACAAAGCCAGTTAATTTGGGATTGAAAGACGCAAAAAGGGCCTCCTCCAATTCCGAAACTAACCGCTCATGATTGCTCGCTACACCATGCCTTAAGATCCACTGCCATAATTCCTCATCTTTTTCCTCGCTGAAGCCCTGTAACCAGTTAACAATTTGTTCAGGCGTAATTTTTTCTTGTCCTATGCCGCAAAAATAAAGGATGACCAAAAATTTTTTTAATTGAGGTTCCAGATGATCCAACTGCCTTACAAATAAATCGTTGTAGGCTTCTTCAAATAAATAGGTGAGAAGTTCCTTGCTTTTGTCAATCGGCAAATGGCCTGATTGTGAAAGGGTGCACACTCGTATTAAAAGAGAGGGCTCGTAAAATACGCCATCACCTACGAGAACCGACCGTAAGGCATCAAAAGCCTGTTGAATTTTTACACTGTCTCCAGACTCAACCGCTTTCTCTCCTAACTTACACAGGCACCTGTAAACAATCCTCGAGACTACTCTCCGTTGATTGTTAACATAAAAGTGCCTGAAAATGCCAAGATACTCCTCAAATGACAAATTATTTGATGAGACAAGCAGGTCAAAGGCGTGTTCCCGGAGGTTCCCCTTGCTAGCCCAAAAGAAATATTTCAGTCGCTCAATAAATTTGTCAGGCCAAGGCAAAAAAGGATTGTTAAGGTCCATACGAAAACCTGCGGGGTATCCCTCAAACTTTGTATTTGAAAGCAGGGCGTAAAAAATGATGTCGATAAGTTGGTTTTGTTGAGCGCGAGAAAGTTTACCCTTAAAATTTAGGCTAAGTAACGCAACTAGTGCAGCCTTCCTTGGAAAAACCGGTGGCTCGAGCATTAGTAAAATGTTACAAAGTTCCTCAAAGGTCAATCTTTGATTGATACCTAAAACGAAAACACAGTCGCCTAACTCCAGCGAATCTCTCCTATCAAGTTCCCAATAACTTGTATTGCTGAAATGGGACAAAGTTGGCCTTTTCACTCTACCCTGCTTGTCTACTGGAAAATTTTTGCGAAAGTACTTTTCAAGAAAATCTAACACCTCTTGAGGGGGTTCACCTAACCCGGTAAGGATCCGAATTATTTGTCCTCTAAATTCGTTAATACGAATTAATCTTTCATCCATCAATTTTTTTATGAATTCAGGGTTAGGGTAGTCATCGAGAATGCTAAGCAGATCATTGATGATGCTTTCATTCCGTATCAAATCCCTCCTAGGCCAAGAGAAAAATCCTCTAAGCAATTCCCAAGCTTCAACCTGAATGAAACGCCGACTTGATCCTAGAGCACATAGGCAACCACGACGAATCTCGGAAAGTATTTCAATTTCACTCTCGATCAATCTACGTCTTCTTCCTGCATGGGTTACTTGTTCTCTCATGCTAATTTCTTTGACTGCCGCATCCTTCCATAAACCCCAAATAAAACCAGCTGTCTCCCGATCTGAACCGAGCTCACTTAAAAGGCTCGTAACTACGTCACTTTCAAATCGACCTTGCTCAACTAAATTACGAAAGTTTTCTTGGACGTAACTAACCGCTACAGTTTGTAACTTCGCTATGCTTTTTACCTCAACTACTTTAAGTTGAGAGATATGAAGGCCATTCATAATTAGAATAATAACTTTAATTTTAATATATGTCAAGGTTGAGCTAATAAATTTATTGAGCACTATAATACATATATTTTTATTGAACTATAACGAATAAATCTATCTAAAACAGATAATCATTTGCCGGCCATGCTTGATTCGAGAACGGCTGAAAATTTTAATTTTGATACTGTTCAAATTTACACGAAGCTCAATTTCCGAAAAGAATTTGCTCCTATCTCAACAAAATAAGCAACTTAAACGACGTCAACTTTTATAGGCTTCATCTTTGAACTAACTATGACTACCCGTTACCGACAGCAGACGGAGACCAATGCGCTTCCAGAATACCCCAAAGGATACAATTCTTAACTGTTATTGCGGTTTCACTTGCCGTTAAAAGCCGTTCCACAATAGAAATGATTTGATCGCGATCCGATGATATTAAATCTCCGACCAACTCATGCCATAAAAGCTCAGGTTTTTGTAGCAACCTTTCGCCAATACTGACAAACTTTTCAGGATCTAAACGCCTGATAAGAGCCATTATGTTCCGTATCTGAAATCGCCAATTTTGTTGAACCTGCCATTCCTCGAACTCGCTTGGCGGCTTATTAAATGATGAAAACACTGCTTCTTCCAAGAACGGAATTAAATGTTCCTGACTACTTGATATGCCTTGTTTTTTAATCCAGTGCCAAAACTCTTGATCCTCTTTACGCGTTAACAATTTTAACCAATCAACTATTTCCGACGGGTTTATCTTATCTTGCCCTATTCCAAAGAAGTAAAAAGTGGTTATCAATTTTCTGGTTTCAAGTTCTAACCCGGCATACCTTCCACTATTTAGATCACTAATAGCCTCATTACAAAGTTCAGTTAAAAGGTTTTTATCAGCAAAACTAAGCTCGTATCCTGCTTGTATCAACTTGCCGATTGACATGATAACAAACGATCCGCAAAATCGTCCTTGATCTTCAATGATCAATCGAAGCGCGTCAAAAACCTGACGCAGACGCCCTTTATCCCCTGATTCAACAGCTTTTTCCACAAGAACGTTTAAACATTTTTTGACAATACCGCTAGATCTTTCATGTTCTTCGATGTATTCGTTCCTAAAAATAGCCAAATACTCCTCAAACGAAAGCTTGTTTGAGCGGATAAGTAGATCAAACGCATACTCACGAAGACTACCAACACTGACACAAAAAAAATACTTGAGTTTCTCAATAAATACGTCGGGCCATTTGTTATTAGGCCAACGTAAATCAATACGATAACATGACCGGGTGTACTGTAAATTATCATTTACGAAAATCGCATAAAACAAAAGATCGATAAGTCTGTTTTCCTTAACACGAGGAAGTTTTTTTTCATAGTGTAAATGAATAAGAGCTTGCAGGGCGGAATTCTGAATTAAATATGGCGGCTCAAGCATTAGCGCTATCCGAAAAAGCTCTTCTACGCTAATTCTTTGATTAATGCCTAATTGAAAAATGCAAGAACTCAACAAAGATGTCTTATCGGGATCTAATTCCCAAGATCTAGTTCCTAAATTGACAAGAGTAGGCCTTTCAACTTGACCTTTCTCATCAAGGAAGGGGAAATTGCTCCTAAAAAAAGTCTCGAGAAAATCCAAAACTTCTTTGGAAGGTTCATCTAAATCACAAAAGAGGCGAATCATCAGATCCCTGACCTCCTCAATTCCGTTGATTTCGGATTGCATTAACTTATGTAAGAATTCAGGGTGTCTGTATCCATTGAGGAATAAAAAAAGATCTGTAATTATATCTGCATTACTGGCTAACCGTTCGGTTGGCCAAGAAAGAATTACATTTAGTAATTCCCATGCTGAGTCTTGGATAAAATGGACATTTTGAACGCTCAAGGCTCTTACGCACGCTCGACGCACACGCGATGTAGAGTCTATTTCACTTTTTATTAATGAAACCTCATCGGATGTAACTGAGAGTTTTTCTCTCAAAGCGATTTCTCTCGTCGCCGCATCCCTCCACAAGTCCCATACGAAAACTGCTGTTTCCCCGTCAGCGCAAAATTCATTCAATATGCTTTGAACTGGACAGAACTCGTAAAAACCAAGGCCACGCTGTTCAACCAACTCACGAAAATTTTCTTTGACAAGATTTACCGCTAAGGTTGTTAGTCTCAATAAACGTTGGGGCCTTGCTCGATTTGCCTGTGAAATATTTAACTCGCTCATAATGACTCGAATAACCTAAAATTAAAGTTTAGTCAAATGTAAGCTAAAAATTAATCTCTCTAAGGATTAGCAGACTTGTTTTAACACTGAAATTACAAATGATTAGTTAATCAGTACACTCCTATTTCGACGGACAATTAACATGAAAAAATTTCAAACCTGGCGCTTCTACAATTGCGAATTTCCGTGGAGCCTCATTGTTTAGCCAAGCAATGTGTTCATCGAAGCGCCAAGTTTTGACCAATCGTAAGAATATTTTTTAGTCTGCAAACGAGAAAAACATGCTAGTCATTTTTTGAAATGGTGCTTTACTTACTAATACGAGTAATTTGAGAATACTAATTTGACAGGATCAAAAACCCGAAAAAATTCTGATGGGCTCACCTTGGTTGGCAGGGAAACTAATTTTTGTAAAATCTGAAGGTTGACCTTGTATAGCCAAAATTTTACTTACTTACTTATTTTGTTAGACAACCGCCTTTGAATCTTCTGAAGCCCCTCACCGACCAAAAGTTACGTTAGTTAACGTTTTTAGTCTGCTTTTTTTTTCCTGTTAGTCTTGATACTATCCAAAGATTACCGAGCCGTTTTGAAAATATTAAAATCCTCAGTTTAAGCTGTCAAAGTAAACTATTTGAGCTGATTGTCTTAAACTTAAACAAGTTAATGATAAATTTTTTGTCGCCCAAAGCGATCGTTATTTTAGTGATGGGTGTAACAAGCTGTAACAACCTTCGTAAAAGAAGTATCACATGGTGTACAAGCTTTTATTTCAATATTTTTAGTTTTGAACTTAAGGCAGTTATCAGGTGCGATTAAGCTCTTTTCCCGCTCAATTATTAGTTGCTTTGGATCGCAAAATAAACCGATAAAAGTTCGCTAAAATTTAAAGCTCTCTTTGGCATCGGATAATTTTTTGCTGTCAAAATGTTTGTGGTTAAACGGTTTCGATCTTAAATTTAGACATTTTGCGGATGAACTTAAATATTCTCTCTTTGTTTGTCGGTATAAAAGGCGAAATCATGAAAAGGTGCTGCCAAAATTTTGATTAAAGCGACCTATCAACAAAATACGGAACCAGCCCTCAAACTTGAAACATCAAACTCTGGGTCAATGACAAAGGTAAGCATCATCCAAGTCCAAAATATTGGACATGTTGAGAAAATCAGTTTTAAAACTCCGTGCTAAAAAATTTAACGTTCTTATAATAGGTTATTTGAGGCCTTCTGGGACAAGTTTGATAGAAAAGGTACTTTTACAACAGGCGCATTTTGACTGTAGATTATCATTTAAAGCAACTTTTTCTCCCCTTTCTTTCCCCCTCCCCCTGTAGAATATTTTTAAAACAATCAAAAAATTACTAGTTTTTTCCGCTAACCGACCTCGGCTCTGCTGATTTAGGTTCAGCTGTATTGAAAACAATTATCGGACGTTCTTTGTTTTTAACGACTTCGCTTGTTATGACCACTTCGTTAACATCTTTGACCGACGGAATTTCAAACATCACATCAAGCATAATTGATTCCAAAATTGACCTCAATCCGCGCGCTCCGGTTTTGCGAGCCAAAGCTTCTTTCGCTATTTCTTCTATTGCTTCATCAGTCACTCTAAAGTTGACATTCTCAAGCTCCAAAAGTTTTTTAAATTGCTTTATTAAGGAATTTTTTGGCTCAACAAGAATTCTTTTCAAACCTTCGACATCCAGATCATGGAGAACCGCTACGACGGGGAGCCTCCCTATGAACTCTGGAATCAGGCCAAACTTTATCAAATCTTCAACCTGTACTTTTGACAAGACATCAAAAGAGTCCGATATCGCGCTAATAGCGTTGTCCTTGTCGTGACCAAAGCCAATTTTGCTTTTGCCTAGGCGCCTTCTTACGATATCTTCAAGACCAACAAAAGCCCCTCCACAGATAAAGAGTATGTTTGTTGTATCGATCTGTACGTAATCTTGCTGAGGGTGTTTCCTTCCGCCTTTAAGTGGCACGTTTGCCACTGTGCCTTCGAGTATTTTTAACAATGCCTGTTGAACACCCTCTCCTGAGACATCTCTTGTTATAGACGGGTTGTCCCCTTTACGAGCAATCTTGTCAATTTCGTCAATATAAACGATGCCCTTCTGGGCCCTTTCAATGTCAAAATCGGCCGCTTGTAACAAGCTGAGCAGAATGTTTTCTACGTCTTCCCCCACGTATCCCGCTTCGGTCAGGCTTGTTGCATCGGCAATCGTAAAGGGTACATCCAGAAACTTGGCTAAGGTCTGGGCAATAAGAGTTTTGCCAGTCCCCGTTGGACCTATGAGTAGAATGTTAGATTTTGCTAGTTCAACGTCTTTTTTTTGATTAAGGATGAGCCTCTTGTAATGATTGTGAACCGCGACGCTGACAACCTTTTTTGCATGTTCTTGGCCAATAACATAACTGTCTAAGAATTCTTTCACTTGGGCCGGTTTAGGCATTTTTACTGAGCCTGGGCTCCCATCTTTTATTTCAATTTCTACATCTTCTTTCAAAATTTCGTTACAAAGCTCGACGCATTCGTCGCAAATGTAGACATTTAAACCGGCAATTAATTTACGAACTTCTTCTTGGCTCTTGTTACAAAACGAACATCTTAAATTTTTTGAGTACCCTTTACTCATCGCTAACCTCGTAATATGTTATGCTCTTTTTTCATAAATTGCATCTATTATTCCATAATTAAGGGCTTCTTCAGCAGACATGAAGTAGTCCCTCTCACAATCTTTTTCAATTTGCTCAAATGGCTTTCCTGTTTTTTCCGCAAGAATTTTATATAACGTGTCTCGTAAACGCAGGATTTCTTCAGCTTGAATTCTTATGTCTGTCGCTTGGCCCCGCGTTCCTCCCATTGGTTGATGGATCATTATTCGCGAGTGAGGCAAGGAAAACCGTTTGCCTTTTGCGCCATTAGCTAGCAGTATCGCTCCCATACTTGCTGCTTGCCCTATACAAACTGTTACCACTTCAGGTTTTACGTAATTCATTGTGTCTAAAATAGCAAGTCCAGCAGTTATAGAGCCACCGGGCGAGTTTATGTATAGGTATACGTCTTTGGAAGGATCTTCCGCTTCAAGAAACAAAAGCTGAGCGACCACCAAATTAGCTACATGATCGTCAATTTCCGTGCCAAGGAAAACAATTCTTTCTTTAAGAAGCCTGCTGTAAATGTCATAACTTCTCTCACCCCTACCCGTTTGTTCTATGACAAAAGGAATGTAACCAAGATTTTTTTCAGTCATTAATTAAAAATCACCGAATCTTTTATCACAAGTCTACTCTAAAAAACAGATCAGAGAGATATTCGCCACTCGTTACCCTCTGTTGCCTCGTTAGATATAGAGTAAGAGATTACACTTGCTAGTTGGCCAGGCTTTACGTCTGGCGCCTTGAGGGAATATCATCTGCCCAGTTTAACACCAGTCCTATGGATGTAGCTTGAGGCTCGTTGAAAAAACAGAACCTTACTCTAGGATTTGCCAAAAATAATAAAATAATAAAAATAACCGAAGGGTAAAATATTATATTTTTTTGATACCTTCTTTAAAACTAAATTTTTCCATAAACCCTTTATCCATCATCTACTAGCCCTACTCAATAACCTCAAGAGCACTTCTCAAGCCAAAGAATTAAAACTCAACGTATAAGTTATAGTCGAAAAATTAACTATTCACCTGTCCTTTAAACTCTTCTCGACTGCAGTAGTGTGTCGCTACCTAAATTAGTTAATAGTTTTATCAGTAAAAGTTTTGATTAAAAATTTTAAAAGAAAAAATAAAAAAACCCTAAAACATTTTTTAGATTTTCCGATTATCTATCTAAACGAGGTTGTTGCGGTGAAAATAGGAAGCTTGACATTTCTCCAGAACCTCAAGTTAAAGGCAATCGACAGGTCAATCAAAGCGTCTGAAACAGCAGGGATAGCGCTTGCAACAGGGTCAAGAATAAATAACCCTAGTGATGACCCTGCAGGTCTTGGACTGGCAGATATGATAAAAAACGATATACTGCAAAGACTTGTTGGGGTAAGGAATGTCAAGGACTATGTATCGTTTTCGAATATAGTCACAAGTGGGTTAAGCAAGAAGAAAGAGATGCTTATGAGGATGTTAGAGATAGCGGAGCAGAGCGCGAATGGGTCACTGAGTTTTAGTCAGAGGCTGAGTCTTCAGAGTGAGTTTACGGAGTTAGTAAGGGAGTATAACCGGTTGGATAGTGTTAGTGTGTTTAATGGGATGAAGGTGTTTTCAACAAATATTTACAATGTTCATGCGGTGAGTTTGTATAAGTTAGAGATACA
>JANWWW010000022.1:0-12178 GCA_025055295.1 Deltaproteobacteria bacterium
GGAAAAAGCTTAACGGAGATGTGGTTTTCAAAACAAGAGAACGATTATCCGGGCTATAATCAATTTCTTGAATTGTCGGAGCCAGTTCAACCCTAAAGTTACTTTTTCCAAGTTCCCACCAACCTGCATATCTAATGTGATCGTTCCTGGAATTAATCATGTTTATTATATTTGGTTGTCTAGTGCCTCTGAAAACAGCATGCAGCCGAGCATCATTTCTCACCACATGGTAATAACGTCCCCTAGTATTTATAGAGTCTTCAAAACTGCGTAATGTGTAGTTATATCTGGGATTTTGATAAAAGCGAGGCTCAGGAACAGTGACATTGAAACCGGTAGCAAAATTTTTATGAGTGGTGCCTGTCAACGCAAATGGCAAAGGATCAGTACTGTTGAAAGAGCAAGACAATTGCCCGTTTCTCAACAAGCTAAACAAATGAAAATTCAGAAAATTGTTTAAAGCCGTGTACCTATCAATGATAATTGGGTGAGTTTGAAGCAAAGCGCAACGAGACAGATGTGGAACGAGGCGATCTGCGACTGAGTCCGATACAAACATGCCCCTGAGTCTGGAATTTCGCAACATCTTTTTACCTCCTAAATCGTTCCCTATGATCCTATCAAGGTTGAACATGTTGATGTCATAGGTTAATCCAGTCGGTTGTTTCCCAATGAAAAATTCCTGAATACATTCAGCCATATCGTGGATATGAGGGTAGCGAAGCGTGTGAATTGAGCCATCCTGACCTATGCTACGGGACTTATCACAATAACACCCGATCCCAAGATCTCTCTTTTTAAACCACACCAAATCCAACGGGAATTGTGCTTCTGCAGTGTACTTTATTTTACGGATTATTGTTGTTGACCCGCCGCTGCGTGACCTCGAAGACATGTAAAAGACTTCTGGATTTAAATCAAAAGATATTTTTGAGGCACTATGGAAAGCGCGGAAACCAGCCAAAATTAATCTTTCTTCGCTTGTCAGTGGCCTCGAGCCAAGTTTTCCTGGAAAGTCGAGCTCATGACAAAGTTGATGTTCCCTTCCTCTATACTCGGGGAAAAGCAATGAGATAGCAACCTTGTCATAACCTCTTATTGTTTCGCAGAAAATCAACGCTTTTAGCAGCAACCTATGTCTTGAAACGTCTACGCAATTCATATTTGCATCCAAAAAGCACCCAGTAAACAAAACAGACAAATATGTACTCAAACGGTGTTGCATTCCGGAAATTGTAAAATTATTTAAAGCTTCTCTTTGCTCGAATTCGTTGCGCGGAAAGTATCTCCAATTGAATTTGACAAGCTCGATTTGATTAGGATAGAGCGCAGGTGCATAAATTTCCGGATCATTTGTCACACCGTGCGCATTCAATATCGCTGCGCTTGAATTGTTGAACACCTGAAAGGCTTCATAAATCGTACGTATACCTGAGATGAAATTTGTCCTATTCGCAAGGTCTAAAAATTGGCCAGCTATAAAATTTAAGTCGTCCATGTTCCTTACAGGCGAAACAAATCTGTGCATGCTAGGGCCAACTGTTATATTGGCGTCTAATCTTTGTTCCAAGTCCCAATCGTATCCTAGATACGTACTTAAGGCATGTAGTTTTAGCATGTCTCTGCCGAGTTGCTTCAACCATTGTGTTGCCTGTGCAAATCTGTTGTTAATCCCAGGGCCATCAAACTCAACTATTTTCTTATCACACGGAGTCACATAAGCCGGAAGTTCAACGTCGCCTGACAATTTAGTTATGTTTTGCCCGAATTCGCAAGCTGAATTTCCTGATTGCCCTGAGTAGTCGCCTTCGTGACCACCGAAATAAAATTCAACTAAGCTTCTACTAGCTTGAAAAAGAAGTAAATCAGAGTTAAATCTAACCCAGTTACGCGCGTCGACAATAGCCTTATCTATTGCATTTACGATGGTTTCAAAAGTAGCGATTATAAATCCATTTCCCACTGAGCTGCTTTGACCCGGCGCGAAAACTGGTAAACGAAAAATAATCCCAGTCAAATCATCCAACTGATCAAGAAAAAAGTTATCACGTTCAGAGTCACTTAAAAAAGGATTTACTTCTGTTAAATCGACGATTATCTTAAAGACAGTGTCCGCGGAGTTAAAATTTACAGGATCTATCTCACCATTTTTTGGAAAATGTAAATCGAAAATCACTTGCCAGCCGCTTACTTTGAATTCATATTTCGAAATAGCTTTGCTTGAAATCAAGTAATCCAAGAAATTCTTCGTGGAAACAAATATTTCTTGCTTAAATGTGTTACCTACATAGTACGCTCTTTCCCAAATCTCATCACCCGTCAGCTCAGCCGTTTTATTAAAATTAGCCCTAATGTCGGAGTGCACAGCGCATTTAAGATGCACCTTTAAATCAAAAAATGATCTCGGATCGAAAGTATCCCTTGATAGCCGATTACATGCTGAATGGTCAAAAAACTCAAAAGCAAAAAGAAGCTCCTCCCTGACGAAGTCAGGTCTATCGTTGAAAATTATCTTTACACCTTTTTCATCTACCTTAAAGTTTAACAATGACAAGCGATGTAGTTGATTTTGCGAGTAAAAATTTAATTTAGGTAACCCAAATCCCCGTTCGAGACGGGACCGACACTCCTGCCATTTACGAGAAAAACTATCATGCAAGTCAAAATCACTATCAGAAATTTGACAAATTTCAAACAGAATAAATCTAAAAAATTCTACAAAATGGCTGTCTGGAAGCCTTTCACATACAGCAACATGCAGAAAAACCAAGAGAAAACGAAAATGTAAAACTGTGTTAAAATAAAGGGTTCCCCAAAAGTAATTTTTGCCAGACATAACCTTTGTTTTAAAATTATTTAACATTTTTGTCAACTCAAAAGTAACTCATTATTTGGTCATCTATGAAAAACATTTTAGGGGTCTATATGGAACTAAATAGTGGGTCACCAAAAGAGGCGGAAATTAATCTTGTACAGAACATGAACCCCCCCTCCAATCTTTTCTAGATAATCTTAACCAAAGAATAGAAAGAGCAACTGAGCAATGTTCACGGTAGTTTAAAATTAAATTGTATGGTTAAATTTATGTGTGTAGCGTGCAAAAAGTTTTTCAGCAAAAATTTGTAAAGCTTTGTGGCAGCGGTGTGTTGGCAGCTCTGCTTTGGACATGTTCGTTGCAGATCGTAAGGCATTTTAACTTCGGATCAGCGGTGCGTCCGTCTACCTCTCAGGCATCCCGCGTTAGCCCTGATTACGACGGACATTTACCAAAAGCCGGTCAAAAGTTGAAAACTCTTGGATTTAGTTACTCTGAGTATAAGACAACTGAGCGTCAGCTATTAGCTTTCTGCTCGAAGAAATTCAGAACAGCGAAGGAATTCCTAAACGATTTTAAATCTTTAGAAGCTTCTTTGAATCCCGATGTGGTAAGTTCTTTAATGACTGTTGAACTAAATAATCAAAACCCGAATAACGTCCGGTTGGAAATATTGATGGGGCATAACAATCAGGCAGAGCTTTGGCAATCGAGTAAGAATAATGCGATCGAAACAGAGCTGAGTCTAAAGCAGTATAGATTTAGGCTTTTAAGCAATGCTCTGTTAGAACGTAAAGCCTCGTCAGCTAATTATAAAATTTTTTTACTCGGAATACTTTCTCTTGACAGTTCAAAACCAGATTGGTTAATCGAGCTGGAGAAATTGGCAAAATACTTAGGGATCTCTCCAACGGATATATGCAAAAAAAATTTGGATACTGCTGATCCTCTTCCTATTGGGAATGTTATAAGGGATATACAAAATAGATCTTTAGCAAGTATAGAATATTTTGTGAACTCGAGTTATGACGTTTATGCGCCTTTCGATGTGGTTTTAGCTGTAAAAATTGTCTATTTTCTTAGCCTTTCAAACTCCCCGGATATTCCCACAGCATCACAGGTAATAAACTGGATTGATAAAGTAGTCAATTCAGATACTTCGAGATCGGCTAGGTCAGATACTTGGTTGGCATTATTAAAGGAGCATTCTCGAGAGATGTTGTAAAGAATAAAGTGTTACCATCATAAACTGTGGTTGTCGAAATAACTCACAAGTAGTTGCAAAGTGCTTCGGTTTAAAAAAAATGTTTAGCGGTTTGGATAAGTGTTTTTAGGTCAAGCAAGAAAAAAATAAAATGTTTAAAAAAAGTGTAATGACAAGATTGTCCATTTAATTGTGTAAAACATGACATCCTCATTCACCTTTGTAAAGGTCTAAGTAAACACCGTAAAGAGTTTACGCAAGGCAATGGCATCGACCTTTTTACGTATACCACTTTCCTTAATTTACTATTAACACTTTCTACCACATTTGTAGTTGCAATAAGCCTTCTAAGTTCAAACGGATACTTGAAAAAGGATGGTCTTCACTGAAAGTCCTTCTTCCACATTCTAACCACATTTGGATACTCGTCATTCCATTTAGCCTTAAATTTTTCAACCCCCATCTCAGCATCACCTACTGTTGTAGCTCTATAGATTAGTTTAAGATCTTTTACAACCTTGTCCTTTACCTACACTTTCTTAAGGCTCTCGTTTTGTGCGCTATATATTACTGTTGATGTGCTTTAAAATACACAGTACTAATAGCTTTAATGACTCCACACGTGTCCGCTATTTTGACGCAAGACGCCGATTTTCTTCTGCTTTTTCGCTCGTAGGAACGACCAAACTGTGATCACTATGACGGTACTTTTATGTGAAGCACTGATTCTTTTGAGGAACAGGGGATTTGCTCATAACCGCTACGGTATATAAGTTATAATTCAAAGCATTGAAGTTCTAACCTACTCAAGGGTTGCCTAGAAAACACAGCTAGAAGGATTGTAACCGTTTAGGTGATCTAAGGATTGAGAAATGTGAAAAAAGCAACTTTGGAGGGTAAGAGTAGAAGGGGGATTGTCGATTTTGATAATTCGTTCCCGCTTTGTACTCAGCCCGACAAAAAGATTAGTACTCCCCCTTAATTTTGTATTCTTGTATTATTGGGTCGAAAATGTGTATATATAAAATGCAACGTCTCCAAGAACAGTGTCATGAGTAGTTTGCTTGTGGTTGACGAGGTGTCCAAGTGGTTTGGAGATTTTCAGGCCGTAAACAATGTAAGTTTTGACGTTAAGAGAGGAGAAATTCTGGGCTTTCTTGGCCCTAATGGAGCTGGCAAAAGCACAACTTTGAAGATGATAACAACCTATTTTGCTCCTTCATCGGGTAACATTTTTGTAAACGGGTATTCGATTTATGAGGATCCCGAAAAAGTCAGGGAATCAATAGGTTATCTTCCCGAACAGACTGCTCTTTATCCAGAGCTGAAGGTGATTGAACAGTTAAATTTTGCCGCCGGAGTAAGAGGTTTAAGTGGGGTAGCAAAAAAGGTAGCGATTGAAGAAGCCGTAGAAGCATGCTCGCTTCAGGAAGTCGTTAATAAACTTTGTGGAGTGCTTTCTAAAGGATACAAACAGCGTGTGGGTTTGGCGCAAGCAATCATAGGAAAGCCTGATTTGCTTATTTTAGACGAGCCAACAAGTGGTTTAGATCCTTTGCAAATCATCCAAATAAGGGATCTTATAAAAAAACTGGCCGAGTCTAGAGCTTTGGTTTTGAGCACCCACATTTTACAAGAGGTTAATGCTGTTTGTACCAAAGTTGTTATAATCAACCGTGGGAGAATTGTTTTCAGCGGATTGCTCAACGAGCTTAAAAGTCCACTAGAGGAAACTTTTGTAAAAGTGGTGGTTAAAGAGGAAGGCGATGTTTGTTAAAGGTTTGGTAAAGCTCGGGGCGATTGCTAGAAGAGAGCTGACAAGTCTCTTTGTCTCCCCGTTCATCTATTTCATAGTGGCTGCTCTAACGGTTCTTGCCTTGCATTTTTTCATTCAGTATCTATTGCTATTTAACGCTTTCGTTGTGCAGTCTCGAACCCAGCTTGCTTTTGAGCCCCAGGCTGGCATTTCTCTTAACATGTTTATTCAAGGCTATTTCAAGGTGTTGCTCCTAATTTTTGTTTTTTTTATCCCAATGGCAGCAATGAAAGTGTTTGCCGAGGAAAAGAGAGCAGGGGCGTTTGAGTTTCTTGTCACATGTCCTTTGTCAACAGAAGCCATAGCGCTGGGAAAGTTTATTGGCTTCTTTCTTTTCCTAACTTTGATCACCATCTGGATCTCTCTGCCACCCATCTCTTTGTTTTTCTTTGCGGAACTTGAAAGTCCGGTGGTTTTTGCCAACGTTTTGGGTTTCTGGCTCTATACTCTTTGTTTGGGCGCAATTGCAGTTCTAATCTCTGCTGCGAGCAACAACGTAATTACTTCAGCGGTTGTTGGGATGGTTGTATTGTTACTTTACTACGTTGTAGGCTTTTCCGCTGAGTCGCTTTCGCAGGAGGGTTACGAAAATCTTGCGTCTTTTGTGAGATACATTTCGCCAATTGAACAGTCAGAATTTTTCCTTAGAGGGATGGTGAAAGTGAGTTCAGTAGTTTATTTTGTATCGGTCTCGTTAGTTTGTTACCTATTTTCAGTCAGAGTTTTGGAAGCAAAACGAGTTTCAAAAATTTAAGCTATGGCTAGGCTGTTGGGTCAGATAGGTCTTGTTTGTTTTGTTTGCGGGATCCTTGTTGGGTGGCTTGTAGACTGGAATCCCGAAATTATAGCTATTCCGGTAATCAACATCGCTCTGGGCTTAGCTTTCATAATCATCTGGTTTTTTAATGTGGGAATACCGCTATTTAGAGGGGAAGGTAAAACTACAGCAGTAAGAAGCGCAAAACTCCTGTCGTTTTCAACTTTTTATTTCGTTATAGTTCTGGGTGTCATAGGACTGTTAAATTTTATTGTATCCAAGTATGACTGGAATTTTGATTTAACTCGTGAGCGAATTCACACGATCTCGGAAAAAACTGTTGAACTAGCGAAAAAAATTCAGGACGAGTTGGAAGTTGTAATACCTGAAACAGAAGTAACTAAAAGCGAAATACCTTTTTTCAGGGACATGATCGAGCAAATTAACAAGCACACCGATAAAGTGAAACTTTTGGTGTTCAATCCATACGCAAAACAAACGCTGGTTAAAGACTATGAAATCCAAAGAGGTGACGCGGGTGTGTTGGTTCTTCGCAAGGCACAAAAAGATGGAAAAGAAGGAATTAAGAAAGTTAAATTAGCTTCGCTAACGGAAGCAGATTTTACCGCCGCGTTGCAAAAATTATTGTCGGACAGAACGGGAACTTTAGGTTATATCACGGGTCATGGAGAGCCGGCACTCGAGGGTCCGGAGCCTGAAAACTTATCGCTTTTTGTACAGCAACTAAATCGAGATGGAATATCGCTGAAACCCATTTCCCTCTTAACCCAAAAATCAATTCCTGAGGAAGTAGGGGCGCTGCTCTTAATTGGTCCTAAGCGGCCTTTATCTTCTGAGGAGATACAGTTGATTATAGATTATGTCAAAAATGGGGGGAGATTGCTTGTTGCGGTTGACTTTTTTGGTGATCTTGAGAGCGTGAAAAAAATACTTTCTGTAGTGGGAATTGAGGTTGGCAATGATATTATCATCGAGCCGGTTCAAAGAATTGGGGGTCCCTCTGACATAGCTATCAATAAGTTTGAGGTTCATCCTGTCACGAGAGGTCTGAATGAGAATAAGATTATAGTAGGATCAAACTTTTCGTCAGTATGGCCAAAGCATGCTGTTAAATTTGGGGACGATGACCCTCAGGTTATCGGGCTTGCTGTTGCCAACACAAGCAAGCAATCATGGGCAGAAAGAGGTTTAACTTCTCGCAAGACAGGTCAGGCCGTGGAAGTTAGATATGATGAAGGCACGGATGTAATCGGGCCAATACCTGTTATAAGTGTCTTTAACAAGTATCTTGAAGGACCAAAAAAAGAAACAAAGGTTGTAGCTTTCGGGTCAGCGAGTATGTTTAATAGCATTTTTTTCCCGTTCTACTTTAATGTGGATGTCATAATGAACTCTATAAACTGGTTGCTTGATTACGATGAGGGCGAGGCGGTCAGACCGAAAACTCTGGTAAGAAGCGTTAGTCCCATTCCGGAACGCTCGCTTCAAAAATATTTTATATTGCTATTGCTACTTCCTCAATTTATTTTCATTTTCGGTCTTGTAATAGCCTGGAGGCGCAGTCAAGCGTAATGGTTTAGGGCTTTTGCCATGTTAAGGAAATTGGCTGTTTGGCTTGGTTTAGGGATCGTAATTCTTCTTTTTTACCTTTTTTATGAAAAGCCAAAAAGAGAACAGGAAAAGGTGGCTGCTTTTCTATCGAAAGGCAAGCCCGCAATTGAAGTGACGGGATTCTCTTATCGAAAAAGCGAGCAAGGCGCGGTAACTCAGGCTGTTCTAAGGAGAACATCAAAGTACCCAGATGAAATGGTCAAGGATGCTAACGAAAAAGCAAAAGATGATAAAGCTTTCCCCTCCGACGTTGTCAAGTATCTTCCAGCGGGATTTATCAAGTATTGGGAATTAGTTGAGAAGCCGGGTTTGCCTTTAAAAGAAGGGCTGATCGCGCAGGTCATAGGATCTCTTCTAACCTTAGAACTTAAGAACCCGATCAAGCCTGAGGAACAGGAGGCACTTGACCGCTATGGGCTGGACAATCCGGAACGGAGTGTATCGGTTCATTTTGAGGATGGAAAGTCTCTTGAGCTGAGTATAAGTCCTTTGAACTCAGATTTTGGTGTCTATTATGTGAAAGTTGATGGGGACCCGAATGTTTATCCTGTAAGCGAGTTAGATTTAGAGTTTTTGACTTTGGATCTTGAAAAACTACATGCAGAGTCTGTCTTTAGCACTGTTATTACAAATGTTGAAGAAATTACTTTGGAGTCCTCCGGTAGTAGCTTTAGCGTGGAGTTAAAAAAAATGTCCGATCCAAAAATTGTTAAGCCTTTTACTGGCAAAGCAAGCGTCAAGTCCCTGCAGGACATTTTTGATGAATTACGTTCTATGATGGCTGAGGAGTGGCTTTCATACGGACCGGAATTTAATCTTTCAAAATATGGGTTGGATAAACCGCTGGTTTATTTTCAGATCAAAGAAAAAAACAAAAATGAAAAGCTTGAAGTGCGATTAGGTTACCAGCCGGGGCAAAACAATAAACCTGTAGGATATGTTTCCACGTATAACGCTGTTTTCAAGCCATCTCTAGACCCAATACAGCGTCTTATTAAACACATTAGTAATCTGCGAGAAACAAAACACTTCAGATTTAGCATATTCGATGTAACGAAATTTGTTGTCAATGATCGTCACTTTGTTTATCGAGATATGAAATGGTTTGAAGGAACGAAGGAGTATCCAAGCGACGCGGTAGAAAAATTATTAACATCCCTTAAAGAGTTTGAGGCAATCCGTTTTCTGGACTCTAAAACGCTGACCCAACCTGAGATGTCTATTGAAGTTTCGACCAACACTGGTGACAACTATAAATGTCAGATAGGGATGTCACAAACAAAGGAACGAGTTGTTGAGTGCGACGAATTTTTCGTAATTTCTGAAAACAAGTTTCAGGAGTTTAAGTCAGCTCTCGAAAATTTGAAGTGAGCTGTAGATCATAGGGCAGTTGCATTGAGATAACTTTGAGCCTTTTGAAACTCGCCCCGTAATAAATATGCAAAGTGCTTGAGTATTGTTTTACTACTATCTAAAAGCATCTCAAGTTCTTGCGAGGAAAAATTTTCAAGTAGCCATTGTGGGCGATTTTCTTTAATCTCATTTTTGGATATACCAATCCGTAGCTTCCAAAACTTGTTATCATTAAGTTGTTTAATTACAGACTCGAGTCCTTTGTGCCCGCCTGATCCTCCGTCAAACTTGAGCTTTGTTTTACCAATCGGAATATCCATATCATCATGAACAACGCACAATTGAGACAGAGGTATTTTAAAATAGTCTAACAGCAATTTTGCGGGATGCCCAGCCGAGTTCATGAAACCATTTGGAAAAGCTATTTTTCCATTTAATGTTTCGTACTCGATCGTAAAGACTTCAGCCTCTGAAAGGTTTTCCACTTCTCTGATCGAGGCACTCTTAATTATTTCACGAAAAACTATTGCTCCCGCATTATGCCTTGTCAGTTTATACCGAGGGCCTGAATTTTGAAGAACATAAAAAAGTATCATGCTACTGTTTCCAACTCGACGATTGCCAATATGTCTTTAACCTCTACTATTCTAATGTTATCGTCCCAAGGCACTTTAATACCTGCTTTTTTGGGGATCAGAACGTAACTATTGAGTGGCACGCCCGATATATTGGTTTCGCTAGTGTCCTCATAGGCAGTGGCAACACTGGTTACAAGGCAAAGGAGACTTTCCTGCATTTCTGCTTTTGCTCCATCAGGAAGATAAAGCCCTCCGCTTGTTCTGTCAGCTTCGGGTATGACTTTGACAACCACTCTCATTCCAAGAGGATTTATTCGCTTATACATTTTGCTACGATAAATTTCGCATCTTATATGACTTTAACATATTCAAAATAAGTATGGAAACTAAGATACTATATACTGATGTGAAACTTCCTGAGAGCCCCAGCGTTGTAAAAATATCAATTAACGATAAAGAATTTATTGCGCCAGTTTTGGTGGGCACAGAAGGAGAAAAAGCGCTAGACATTCGGGAACTGAGAAAACAAACCGGCTTCATAACTTATGATCCAGGGTTTGCCAACACGGGCTCTTGTAAGAGCGCTATAACTTTTATAGACGAAGAAGGAATTTTAAGGTACAGGGGCATACCCATAGAAGATCTTGCTGGAAAAGCAACATTTTTAGAGGTGGCTTTTTTGTTGCTAAACTCTAAGCTCCCCACAGAAAATGAACTTCGCGAATTTGAGTTAGGAATTTTGCGTCGAATGGCCCTTCATGAGGATTTAAAAAACCAGTTTCATGTTTACCCGCGGGACGCGCATCCGATGTCTATTTTGGCTTCAATGGTGGCAAGTCTTGCGGCCTTTTATCCGGAAAAACCTTCAGGCAATGACGAATCGGAAGATTACAAAAATTACCTCAGATTAATAGCAAAATTCCCTACAATTGCAGCTTATAGCTTTAAAAAAAGCATTGGTCATCCGTTCATTTACCCGAGGCAGGATTATGGGTACTGCGAAAACTTTCTCTACATGATGTTTTCTCACCCTTCTTGCAATTATGAGATTTTGCCTGAAGTTGTTGAGGCCCTTGAATTATTGTTTATACTTCATGCTGATCACGAACAAAATTGCTCTACTTCGACAGCGCGCTTAGTAAGGTCGAGTCAGGCAAACATTTTCGCTGCGGTTACCGCGGCGATTTGCGCTTTATGGGGTCCTCGACACGGTGGAGCAAACGAGGCCGTTATATCCATGTTGTCTTTCATCCGTGACAACAAAATACCTGTGAAAAACTTCGTTGAAAGAGTGAAAAACAAAGAGTTCAGGCTGATGGGTTTTGGTCACAGGGTTTACAAAAGCTACGATCCCCGGGCGAAGATAATCAAAGACGCATGTCACCGGCTATTGAAGAAACTCAACAAAGAGGATGAGCTTTTGAGCATTGCATTAGAACTCGAAGAAGCCGCTCTGCATGACGAGTATTTCATTGAGCGAAAACTCTACCCTAATGTAGATTTTTATTCGGGTATCATGTATCGGGCAATGGGCATTCCTACAAAAGCTTTTACGGTTATGTTTGCTCTTGGAAGACTTCCTGGATGGTTAGCGCACATCAGAGAGTTTGACAAAGACCCGGATAACAAAATCGGAAGACCAAGACAAATTTATGTAGGTTCTAATGTCACTTCCTATACTCCACTTTCAGAACGGTAGGTATAACGCTAGATTATTCCCGTTGCAAATCGTCCTCGGTTAGAACCGGGACTCGTTAGATGAGAAAAAAATATCTTTCACGCATACAAAAAACAATCATAAAAGCCTTGATCGGCGCCCGACAAGATTGTTCGTCTATTTACTGCGCTTGATGTTAAGGTGTGAGGAGAATGAGGGTAATCTTTAAACCTACGACCAACCGTGGCGATTCCTTTTTCTTGCCACAAATCGCCTTAGAACAGTTTAGGAGTAGGCTGCACTTTGCTGAAACTGTTTTATTTTAATTCTGCAAAATAGAAGCCAGGGTCTCTTACAATGAACAAA
>JANWWW010000022.1:12278-25812 GCA_025055295.1 Deltaproteobacteria bacterium
ATCAATGAAAAGCAGGCGCTAATTCTTCAGCTTAAGCTGTTAACTCTTATGAATCGCAGTAATTTTTATTTGATATTTTAAAGACAAAAATTTTGATCGGAAAACTTGCGTAACCTTTAATACCGCTCTACAATTTAAATTCAAACTTGAAATGACGCAGTTTGAGAGGCATTTAGATCAAGAACCAGTTTTAAAAGTTCTTGCAAGTTTATATCCACAAACGGAAAAACTATCCTACACTACTCCCGCTAGCACTGGTTGGAGAGATGCTATAAATGAGCACTTCCTTCCTCTATACGGAAATGTATTTCTAATAACTGTTGCGTTAGGAATTTCTTCGGACAAACTGAAACAGGCAAACATTTATGGTTGGTTAAAATCTTTAGTTGAAGATGGGGTTGATCCCAATCAAGTCAGTTTTATATGGACAAAATTAAGACTAAGCCTCTCTGGAGAAGAACTCGATAAAATGAAGACAACAAATGCTATTCAAAGAAGTATTTGCGAAAGACTGAAAGAAATTTCTGAGCAATTTTTTGTTCCAATTCAAGAACGTCTTAGAGGCCCTGAAGTCCCCCAAGGTCAAGGATGGGTATTTTCACAGGCAATAACGGATTACATTAAATTTGTTGATAGTTTTGCTGATGTTTTTGAACCAAGCAAGTTTCACAAGCATAACGAGCGCAGAATCGTTAAAGGCCTTTGCTTAGTTTTGAAAAATTCTGATAATCCAGCGAAAGATTTTGATGAATTTATCGAAGTTGTTAGAGCTTTAGTTAGTCAAGGAGTTTTACGAGAGGAATCTTTGAAGTATGAAAACCACGACCTTGTTAGATTAATTAGAATTAGATTGGAATTATGTCATCATGAACTGAGAGAAACCATTAAGCAAAACTTAATATTTCTTGGTTTCCCGGAAGAATGGTTCGCATAGGGTAGGAGCTTTTAATAAAACTTTCCTCACGAGATTTTGCTGTTAAAAAAGCAGTAAAATAGTTTTGCCGGTCAAGGATTTAATTTACCTCAGGCTAAAAGTATGTGTAGAAATAGAAAATAGAGATAATGTTCAAAAAATCAAGTAGGCTTTTAAGTTCATGTTTCAAGAAGCTCCTTGTAAATCCAAATGAAACTCGAAGTTTTACTGATTCCATGCCTAATTACACTGACAATCAAAATCTTTGAAGGTCCAATTTAACGCTTCTTCCTCGAACTTCTGGTGCTATACTTTGAGATTGTCAAACTGCTCTAAATTTCTGGAGTGAAGGGTAGGAGAGGTCAAAAAAGTTAGCTGGTCTCCTTAGTGGTAATTATTCCTACAGACTGGAAATCTCGTGTGTGTGCGACTGAGAGTATAGATATTTATCATTGAAGTTTCTTCAAATTACTCCTGAATATCTTCTTTTTTCACCGTTAAAATTTTGTATATGGAATAAGCAAAAATTGATGTAAACAAAAAAATGCCTAGAAGCATAAATATAAAACCTGCGCTTGTCACTTTGATTTACTGTAAACAATATAGCAAACACATATAAAACTAAATGCTACTAGCGAGATACCGAGATATCCTTCAAACCCGGACACGGATGACAAGTAAGATGGAAGGTTGTTCACCACCCACCCAATGAGTATCCCCAAAAAGAACAAGGGGGCAATCAAGGCCAATAAAACTTTGGCAAAACCAGGAATTATCAAGAGCGCGCCTTCCTTTAGGGAATTAAAAACAACGTCTAAGCCAACGTTAAACCCCACCAATAATATGCAGCCGGCGAACAAAAAGACACATAATGTTCCGAGCCAAAAATCAAGGGTGCTCAGCAAAACAAGATCCCTACTAAGGCAAAAAACCAGCAAATTACAGAGAGTTAGAAAAAATAGGCTTATTTTTTGAGCCTGTTTTGAATTTAGGTTAAAATACTCCTCCAGAAAGGCAACAACCGGAGATATCATAGAGATCGAGCTTGTTATAGCGGCAAGGAAAAGCATAAGAAACCATAATGCGCCAAAAAAGTTGCCAAATGGCATTTTATTAAACACAAGAGGCATCGAGATAAATCCAAGGCTAAAAGAGCTGTTGGGATTAAAATTCTCTCCAAGAAAAAGGAATATGACCGGAATAGTGATAAGACCGCCGACACAAACTTCAAAAAACCCGTTCGTTGCTGAAGCCGCAAAGCTGGTAAGGGCTATATCTTCCTTTCGTTTTACATAGCTTGCATAGTGCATTAATATCCCAAAACCAACCGAAAGCGAAAAAAATACCTGGCCAAATGCTGCCAGCCAGACTTGAGGATTAAAGTAGGATGCAAACCAGCTCTCGCCGTTTACTCCTCTTGGATTCCACATGAAGCCAAGGGCGTTCCAAACATTTCGATCCGGAACAGAGGGGTCTGGTGTCCCTAAGGTCAATACTCGAAACAGGATTATAAAAGCACAAACCGCCATCAGCGGGATTGCATAGGTACAAAATTTTTCGATTGAGTTAATAAAGCCCCTTAAAATAACTAACGCGTTAAGAGCTACGGTCAGTACTAAACATGCCAGTGGGAATGACAAGTTGAAGCCGTTTTCTGTTGACTTTGTTATTGATTCAAACAAATTCTTGGCGTTTCCAACTTCCGAGATTTCTCCAACTGAAATTACCCCGGAAAAAACAAAAAAATAAGCGAGGCACCATGACTGTACCAAAGCGTAGTACGAATAAATTCCGGCGGGAATTAGAACTGATAAAGCCCCAGATAGAACTTTGACCAAACGGTTTTCAATTAAAACATCAAAAATACCCGCGCATGAATGTCTTTTTTTTTCGCCTCCCAGCCGTCCAAGAGACCATTCAAGCCAACAAAGAGGTATCGCAACAAGAAAGAAACATACTATGTATGGAATTAAAAACGCGCCACCGCCATTGACATATGCTTGCCCCGGGAAACGTAAAAAATTTCCAAGACCAACAGCACTTCCCGCCGCTGCAAAAGCCAAGCCTATTCGCGTCGACCAGACGAAGCCGGACACTTTAAAAGTTTACAGAAATGCAACATTCCTTTCAATTAAGTGCTTTATGCCTCATTGTTGAACGCGACAGAATTGACAACAAATTACACAATTGGTTTTAAAAGTGAACAGACTTTTCACCACTCAACAAAAATACTATTGACAAAGTGTAAAGAACATGTGGAGATACCAGAATTTTCCGCAAAATAACCCGAGACAACGAAACAATAATTTTTTAAAAAATTTAGGATGAGTCGACCTTCTTTTGGATCAAGCATTTGACTCACCTGATGGATAGAAATTGAGCGAAACGGCTAGATTTCGCAATCATTCTTCGCTCCTGGTTCTGAGTATGGGTTTTATGTGGCGGGTGATGAGTGACTAAAGGTTCTACTTCTTTTCTGCTCGACCTATATAAGATCCGTCTTCTGTGCTAACCACTATTTTTTCTCCCTGCGTTATAAACGGAGGCACTGTTGTCTGGAGACCTGTTTCCAAAACCGCAGGTTTGCCAACATTTGTGACCGATGCACCTTTTATTTCAGGTGGAGTCTCAATAACTGTCAATTCTACTTTTGCAGGCAACTGGATCCCAAGAGGATTATCGTTAAACTTTATCAACTGAACTTTTGTGTTGGGCAGCAAAAATTTTTTCTCGTGCTCGAGATTTTTGGAAGGGATGGTTAGTATTTCTGAAGTTTGGTGAATAAAAAAGTAGCATTCGTCTTTTTCTTCATACAAATATTCAGCTTCTGTAAAAAATATGTCTGCCTCTTCAACATCGGCCATAGAGTTGAAACGTACTTCAGTGGATAGTCCTGTAACTAAATTCCGTAACTTAAGTTGAACTACTGGCATACCTTTCCCGGGGGCGTGGTAATACGAGTCCAATACCTTGTGTGGTTGTGAATTGTAAATAATATACGATCCCTTTCTGCAATCCTTGGCTTTCATGCAAGGTATTTTAGCACCGCCTCAAGGATAAAAAAAAACCTCCTTGGGTTTCCCAAGGAGGTTTTGAGCGATACGCTCTGCTACGCAAATTATCTCCTAGTTGGCATTCTTTTTTTTGCGCTAGGAGACTTCTTTGCGGTTTTCTTAGCTGCTGCTGGCTTTTTTGCCGCTGGTTTCTTCTTTGTCGCCATAGTTTTTTCTCCTTTAAAAAAAATGCGAGACAAACGTCTCACATATTTTTAGATTGCAAAAAAATCAATTAATTATCAACAGATTTTTTTTTGGTGAAAAAAATTTTACATTAGTAACAATCATAAATGTCGAAAGTATTGTCGGAAGAATCATGGAAAATCGCGGAAAAGTTTATTGAACTTCTCGATCCGAAACCAACAACTATAATCAGTGTACTCAAGCTTCTTTGTGCCGATGGCTTGAAAATTTGTTCACGTACATCTCTAAGTGCAGTTGAAAGATTGCGTGGCTCCGAAACTTTCAAAACTTCTTTTGCAGCTTTCGAGGAAACATACCAACAGATTTTGGCAGGCAAAAATAGTTTATCGTGGCAAAATCTTAGGGCTGTAGATGTTGCGGGTATCATTCTGGCTGTTTACGCGTATGGAAAAATAAAATCGTTAATCAAAGCCGAAGACTTAGCGTACATTTTACCGCGCTTAAGTTTGGAAATAGACCTTGGGTTTGCCATTTCCCTAGGGCTACCAGGCTTAGATTGTTTGTCGGGCGCAATAACATCTATCGGGAGATTTTTTGCTCTGGCGTTAATTTACACACAGGACACTAAATGGTTCACAGAGTACAGAAGAATTCTTAGGTCAATGAGATTTCAGAGCGATCACAATTACGAGGTTGAAAAATTTGGTTGTACCTTAGAACAAATTTTCAGCGCTTGTAGTTTGGCGTTAGGCATTAGTTCTGAAAGGCTTGAGGGGTACGTTACAAGTGCGACGTTTAGTTTGGATCAGGCACCATCAACACATTCGGAGTATCGTTTTTGGATTTCCAGACGCTGGAATTTTAGTTACATAGAAACAAGAAAAATCCCAAGTATGGAACATAAGCTTGACTATTACCCTCCAACTGAACTGGTAGAGCCTTTTGTTAAAACCTTAGAGACCATAGCAGACAACCACCAAGGCTTTAGCCTGTGGCTCGAGAAGGGGGATCAGAATAATTGAGCATGTGTGGTATCATTTCCAATCCCCTTTGAAAGCCTAGTTTGGCGACTTCTCTGACAAATTCAGGGTTTAATGTCACATAACTTGCAGCTTCGAAAGCCAAATCTTCGCCTAATGCTCTTTCAAAAATTTTAAACATAGGATAAATGGGACCGAGCTCTCTCATCTTTTTTGAACCAATAATTTCTTTCAATATTTTGCCGAACGGGAAAAGAGTCTCCTCTTTTAACAGCCGTTTTGGGGCAAGGCATCCATCGGCCTCGGCGTTAGACAGCTCCCACGATGGCTTGGCATCCTTAGGTAAATTCAATGCGTTTTTCCAAAAAGTTCTACCTGAAACATCGATAACCAGCACTTCATTAGCGCCTAGCCTTACGGCGGGATCGATCGGGACATTTTGAACAAAGCCACCATCTACGAAGAAACCGGAATTCTTTTCGAGATCAAGTAAAACGGGCGGTAGAACAGTTGGTAACGCTGCGGATGCCAGACAGTGTCGTGGGGTTAAAATGGACCTATACACAATGTCATAGAGGCCTGTTTTCTTGACGCTGGCTTTAATCCTTTCGGTTGCCTGAACAAAGAGAACGCCTTTTTTTAATTTTTCTTCTACTAATGTGGTCATTATTCCGAAAGCACACAGTCCTTCTTCTGATACTCTTAAGCTGTTAAATTTGTCGGTCAGATCATCAAGCAGATGCAAGAGAGGGCCAGGATTAAGTATAGACTTTTTGGGAATAATAACTGTTCGCTTCCTATGCAATATAGCCGCAAATATCAAGCCCCGTAGAAACGCCAAAGAGCCAATGCTATCAAAAGTATTATCGAATGTTCTTTCAAGCCATAAATTCAAAAGCAGATCCGCGCATTCTTCGAAAGAAATTTTATTTAAGGTTAACGCTAAAATGTAACCATTGATGCTTCCCACGCTTGAAGCAGTGATTATTTTTATGGGATTCGTCTTTAAGTAATGAGCAAGGGCCTTTAGAAAACCTGCCTGATATACAGCCCTAACTCCACCGCCAGAAAGAACAAGACCAAGACACGACGGTTTCGGCATGTGTATCCCGAGGTCGATTGCCATTAAGTTACTTGGGCGTTTGAGTTTACGCATCCTTTATAAAGTTTAAGATTATTAATTTTTGTTCTAAGATTTACTATATCAACTTGTCGCAAATAATCGTAACTATAGATGGATTGAGTGGCACAGGTAAGAGCAGTATTGCAACCAAACTCGCAAATAAGCTGGGATTTAGAGTTTTACACAGCGGGCTTGTCTACAGGGCCTTCGCAAAGTTGCTGCTGGAGGAATTACAGTGCATACCTTCTAAAGGTCTTGAGACTCGTAAAGATGAGCTTGTGTATATTGCTAATCTAAATAGGGATTTTTTGTACAAGGCAGCACGAGGAGAATTAAACCCCGAAGATTTTCGAGATTGGGGCCAGAAGGCTTCAGAATTTGCCCAGTTGCCAATTATAAGAGAAATTCTTCTTCCTTTTCAGAGAGAAGCGTATACCAAAGAGAGCTTTGTCGCAGAAGGGCGCGATATGGGAACCGTTGTTTTTCCAGACGCGCACGCAAAGATATTTATTGAAACAGCTTTAACAATTCGAGTTTTGAGGAGATTGAATGTGAGCAATCCTCTTGATTTGAAGGCTTTGGAACATCCAAAAAGTTTGCTCGAGTTAATGTCGTTGGCCAAACGAGATTTAAGGGATACGATTAGGAACGTAGCACCCTGTCGAAAGGCGACTGAAGCGTTCGTCGTAATCAACCATCTAAATATTGAGGTGACTGTAAAATGCATTATAGATTATGTTTCGAATCGTTTGAATTTATTTTAGTTTTCGTTATAAACTCATAAAGGAATGGAAGACTCTAACCAGATATCGTTCGAAGCTTTATTTAAAAAAGGTAATTTAAGCAAAATAGTGGGATCCATTGTGACAGGGACTGTCATAGATATTGCGAAGGATTACATTTACCTTGATATTGGTTTTAAGAGTGTTGCTGTGTGCGAAGCTAATGAATTCTACGATCCCGGTTCCCAAACGTTGAGCATTCAAAGAGGCAGTACCGTGGAGGTTCTGATTACCGGCGTAGACGAGGTATCGGGGAGAGCTTACGCGTCGGCTTTACAGGCAAAAAATTACAGAGCTTGGCAAAATGTTCTGCGAGCCTATGAGAATGGCGAGTCCGTCAGGGGTAAAGTTATAATGAAGGTAAAAGGTGGACTTCAGGTGGACATAGGAATTCCCGCCTTCCTGCCCCAAAGTCAGGTTGATATTGTTCCAATAAAAAATTTAGACAAATTTATAGGCGAGGAGATTGAATGCAAGATTACCAAAATTAACGAAGGTGCTGGCAACATTGTGCTTAGCAGGAAAGCTCATCTTCAGGCAAAGAAGGAAGAGCTTAAACTTGAAACATTAAAACTTCTTCAGGAAGGTTTGATAGTTGAAGGCACGGTTAAAAGTCTTACAGACTATGGTGCGTTCGTTGACATAGGGGGAGTGGAGGGGCTCTTACATCTTTCTGATATCTCGTGGGGAAGAATAAATCATCCTTCTGAGAAACTTGAGGTAGGCCAAAAAATCGTCGTTGTAGTTTTGAAATATGACGCCGAGAAAGAAAGAATAAATCTTGGTTTGAAACAGCTTCAAGCTGATCCTTGGATTTCTGTTCATGAAAAATATTTTGTTGGTTCTAAAGTGACTGGAAAAGCCGTAGAGGTTACTCCGGATGGAGGAATTATTCTCGAGGTTGAAGAGGGTATTGAAGCATACGTGCCCGCATCAGAGCTTAGTTGGACAAAAAAGGTTCCTAATGTCAGCAGGATTGTGTCCGAGCGAGAGAAGGTAGACGTCGTTATAACCGCTATCGATGAAAACATAAACATGCTACGAGCCTCTATCAGGCAACTTTATCCCAATCCTTGGGAAGAGTTGCAAAAGAAATTTCAGGTGGGATCACGAGTAAAGGCTCCAATCACTTCGGTAACGGATTTTGGCATTTTTGTCAGGTTAACGGATGATATCGATGGTCTCGTTCACGTTTCGGATTTCTCTTGGACACAAAAAATTCAAAATCCGAAGCAGATTTATTCTATGTACAAGAAAGGTCAGGAAGTAGAGGTTATGGTCCTTGAGATTGATCCGGTCCTTGAAAAAGTATCTTTAGGTATTAAACAGCTTACGCCAGATCCGTGGCCAGACATAGTGGCAAGATATCCTAAGGGTAGGAAGTTAAAAGTTAAAGTTAAGCAGGTTTTGGACTTTGGTGTTATTGTTCAGCTGGAGCCGGAATTGGATGGTTTTATACATGTTTCAGAATTAGATCTTCCAAAGGGCGAAATTATTAAAAATAAATACCCTGAAGGCGCTGAAATTGAGGCGGAGGTTATAAAAGTTGACAACAGCCAAAGACGCATTGGCTTAAGTGAAAAAGCTTTAAAACGAAAAGAAGTAGAAGGCGTTAGTAGTTTTAGTGGTTCTGTGACTTTCCTTGATATCCTAAAACAAAAGCTTCAAAAAGAGTAAAAGAATAAAGAATATTGGCAGGTAACAGCTTAATAATTATAAAACAAGGGCAGGGGGATTTGACTATTCTAAGAAATAGTCGTCAGCGCGCGTAAAAAGCTCATGTTTTCACCAGAATTTCCGAAAAAGTGGCAAACGTGAGCTACTGAAAATCCGTGTATTTTTCGAATTCTCCCGTTTAACGCAGCCTTGGCTATATGCCAAAAGTATAGACTTTGGCACATTCAACCAAGCCACCTTGATTACGATCTAATTAGCATGATCTTTAAGGTGAAAAAATTACCAAACTTAAGGGGGGTTTTTTTGAGAGTCTCTTGACATGCAGGTGTTAAGTTAAAGTCGGTTTCAGTTAATTCTACCCGTATCAAATGTCAGCTGTTAACAATTGATTGTCGTTAATTCATAACCTTTAGTAGATGATTACTCAAACTCAGCTGTCAAAGTCTCGGAATGTTCCTCCGTGGGTAGACGCGTGGCTCGAGGCTAACAAGATATATCATCAAATATCTGTGACCATGAGCGAAAACGGCATTCATCCCTTCAACCATCAGGAGGAAGAGAGGATTGGCAGGATTTTATCAGAAGTCTTAAAAAGTGAACTTTATCCAGATCTTAATACCGTTTTAGAACTGGCAACAAATGGGGTTCTTTTGTTGCCTAAACTGCCCAATTCACTAGGTCAGAAAGCTTTTAAAATAGGCTTTATCCATAGGGTAGTGGACGTAAAGTCATCTTCAGATTATTGCGACATAGTAGTCCCGGTTTATCGAGTTAAATCCGACCCGCTTTGTCCTCGTGAAATTGAATTTGTAGGTCTAAATTTTGGAATTCTAGTCATGTGTAGATATGGGTGGGCGGAAATCATTAAAAAACAATTTAGAGTTTGTGCTGATAGGGGCCCTAAGAGAGACCACAAAACCCCCGCTGACTACGTCCGTCCGCTTGCTTTTAGAGACTACGCCAAAATCTTTGAGAGATTAGGCGGCAAAGCAATTAAAGAGGATTTCTTTGCAAAAGAGCTTGAGGCGTGTATAGTACGTCATGAGATAGGTCATATAAAGGACTCGGAAATAGTTGAGTGGCTTGCTTACAATCAGGGTTTCACGCGATATTTTTTTGATATGTACCTGATAATTTTGGTTCGTGAAATTTTCGCGAATTCTTTTAGTTTAGCTTCAGCCGAAAATCCTTTGGTAGCTTTTCTGTATTACGCTCATCGAGCCACCTGCACTATAAACAAAGAGGCCCGACGAGCTTGTCACGTCATGCCTCATGTATTAACGCTACAACTTGCTTTGGATCATGGTCCTCGAGGTCGACTAAATGGCATAGCGTCAATTCCTGAATTTCAAAATGACATGGTTAATTTGAGCTATGACGACCTATTTTTGCTTCAGGCAGGTGCAGAGAGGGTATGCCAAAGGCTTTTAAATAGGGACACGGAAGTTTTAAAAACGATCGTAAGTTATGCGGAAGATTTTACGACATGGGTGGAAAACGCTTTTTGTGCAAACCGAGCTTAAAATTTTTCCTACAAGTATTTAATCCTTGAAAATGAGTTCCATTCCATCCGCAGTAAACCTCGAGACCTCAAATCTAACGGAATCCTCCTTAAGTTCCCCCATCTGCATCAAATTCATATAGCCCCCTTTTGCCCCTGAAGGAGTAATTGTCTTCTAGCACATCTAGGTAATTTCTTGACTGCTGGCGGCCTTTGGTTATTACGTCAACTGCCATAAAAAACACTGTCATAAGCGCTCAGCTGATAATAGGGCAACTCTGGTTCCTCACCAAAATTTTCTCTGTATTTTATCCAAAAGCGCCTTGCCTGAGGATCATTGAAATCAGACAAAGGCTGGATGTTAAATAGCCCGATATGTGCGCCTTTTGCTAACTTAATTAAATCTTTATTTGCTTTGCTATAAAAAACATATTTATCTATTCTGTTGTTGACGCCATGCTTTTTCAGAGTATGAGCTATTACACCATTCGTCGCGGGTGTCTGAGTATTTATAATTACGGCGTCCGCTGAGCTTTGCTTGGCTTTGATTGCGATTGAGTTAAAATTTCTTTCGCCCGTAACGAAATCATCTTTAGTAATTTGTACATACGGCGCGAGGTTCTTAATAAACGCATTCTTTAACCCTATAGCATACGGTGTCGTCTCCGTAATTAAATGAATTTTTCTGTACCCTTTACCAGATTCATATTTTGCAGCGAAGCTTGCTGTTGCTACATCCGAAGTCACTATTCGAAAAATATAGTCTCCCGCATAACGAATCTCTTGACTAGACGCACACGAAACTATGAAGGGGATTTTCTCATTCTTGGCAATCGGCGCTTGAGCTAGGACGTCCCCTGAACAAACTCCTCCGATGATGATATCTGGCCTAAAAGCAGCGACTGCTCTTTTAAGAACTATAACAGCTACGTTAGGGACACATTGTGTATCTTCCACTTTTAAAGTAATTTGCTCTGGGATTGTTTTTAGTTGAAAATTCAATTCATTAACCGCCGGTTGAATGGCTTTATTAAGCATGATTCCCCAAGATGCCGCAGGGCCTGTTAAGGGTAACACTGATAAAATCTTTATTTCGGCAAACGCAGAAAACCCTGCCAAAAAAAGTAAAACCTTGCTAACAAACTTCATACATATCAGAACTTTACTTTTTTGACACTCGAGATTGCAATCTCATTGAAGTCAAATAGTAAAAGAAAGCTTGGTTATATGATTTGAAAGGGGAGGAATTTAGAGTTTATGTTAAATTTCTTGCCGCCACTATTGATTTAATTTTTTCAGGTTTTGGAGAAATTATGTTTTGCAATAAAGCCAATGTATTAAGTTTTAGAGCATTCGGACAAACTTTTACCTGGTTTTAATGTTTTAAATCAGTAAACCATTTGCAAAGCTTGTTACAAATTAGGCCTGTGGACGCGTCATAAAATGCTACCAACATTGAGAAAATGATAGAATAGGAATTCGATAAGAGCCCACATAAACTTTATCTTCCAGCTTGATTGATGGAATCCTAAAGGTCTGTGATACATTTTTATGGATCTACTCTAATTGTGAGTTTCGGATTGGTTGATATTTCGATCCGACCTCCCACTGGCAAGGTAACAAATGGCGTTGTATGACCAAAATCGAGGTTTGCAATCACAGGTATATTTTGTTGCAACGGCAACGCCTTAATCATTTTTTCAAGTTCAGATCTAGAGATACCAAAATTTTTTTGGAACCTTCCAATTAACAGGCCTTTTATTTTTTCTGCGTTTGGCTGAAGAAAAATGGAGTAGAGCAACCTAAAAAAGAACAAATCAGGACGGGACTCCTCATCGAGCTCAGCAATAAGAATTGTTCCTGTTAAATCTGGCATAAATTCTGTGCCAAGTAAAGCGCAAAGGCAAATCAAGTTGCCTCCAATTATGATACCTTCAGATTGGCCAGGATTTAATATCCAAGGTCCTTCATTTTTGTGAAAAGTTCTTCCCTGCTGATCAAGATACCATTTGTCGTCGCTCCAGTATTCACTAGGCTCCCAAATAAAAGGCTCCTCTTTTATAACGCATTTAATAAAATAATTCTCGATATATTCAATTCCTTTTAACATGCCAAAGGTTGAAAAATGGGGGCCAAGATAGGTTTTAAGTCCAGTTTTCGCAAAAATTGAATTCAAAAGAATTGTTATGTCTGAAAATCCGCAAATTTTTTTTGGTTTGTTTTTCAATAAACTGAAGTCGAATTTATTTAACAGCTCTATACTCGTCAAACCGCCTATCGATGACATTATAAGGTCTACCTGTTCATCCATGACGGCACTTACTAGATCCTCTAGTCTTTTATCAACCGGGGCCGAGTCTAAAAAATAGTTCTCTGCTTCGCAATTTTTCGAAAATTCCACCTTCAAGTTGAGACTAGCAAGGCGCTGGACGGCTAACTGTCTGACTTCTTGTGAAATTATTCTCAGGCTGCGAGAGGGTGCAATAACCCGAACTGTTTTTAAAGCCACGCTATATTTATTATTTTCCTCAATCTTTGCTCCACAACAAAATCTCTTCCAACGTGTTAAAATTTGGCATGATTAATCACAAGGAGGAGTCAAAGGTTTTTGTTAGTCTAAATTCAGGCCCTTTCATGACTAGAATTTTCGAGTACTCTCTGTCGGGCTTTTTATAGATGATGATTAAACACTTTTTTGGCAAGCGTAAATTTAAAACAACGTTCTAAACAATAGGCAGGCTTTGTAATGCTGGCTAAAGCGTTATCGGTTAATTTTTATAAACACAAATTTTTTTAATCTTGTGCGTAAAAATCCCAACTTCAATTATTAGAGAGCCAATCACGAAAAATTGTGCTTTCAGGTATCGCAAGTGCATCTATTATTTGACCTCAAAAGGAAATTTTACGAATTCAAATCCGAAATTAGCACTATCAGCAAGTTTTTCACGATATTAGCAAGGTCGGCGATATTTTCGCTACGTAAATCGACAAAAATTATATGGTTAACCAAAATTCCGGCAAAATTGACTGATAAGAACACTTATCGGTCAATTTATTTTCATTTAAAAAACACCAGCTTCTTATAGTTGCTCTTTTTAAAATACCCCTACTTCCGGGTCGAACGGCTCGTTGGTTAATTGCTCAGTCAAAAAATCTTTCTATTTTCTCACCTTAAAGTTTTCAGATGTCTTTCAAAGCTTTCATGTATGAGTTTAAGGGGAACCTTAAAAAATGAATTTTTTATTCGATTTTCGAACAGTCTGCTAATATGCTTCAGAAAAAACGTTAAATTTTTTAGCTCTTTGTTTTAAACCTTAATTTTCTAAACAGGCGCTTTCCGATTTAAACTAAGTGTTGG
>JANWWW010000023.1 GCA_025055295.1 Deltaproteobacteria bacterium
GTCTTTTGTTTACCTGTGGTAGGTGAGTCTACACCGAAACCTATGTATTTTCTCGAAGAAGACCTTGAAACTCTTGCAGAACAAGAGGGTAGCGAATACCGAGAACTTTTGTCGGCTTTTTATAAAGTCACGATCTGTTGGAGTTTAAAAAATTCGGTCTTGGATGCTCAAATGGAACAGGAGCTACTAGAAATTATTGAAGAAAATCTTGAAAAAGCTGTTCTTTGCATGCGGTTCAGAGATTTTTGCATGGCGAGTAAGATTGACGGCTTCGCAAAATTTTATTCCGAGATGAACGATAACATTCAGTTTTACTACACCGCTGTTGTAGGTGCCGCTCATGTTCCAGGCATTCGTGAGGACTTGTTAAATCAAGGCTGGGATGTTGTAGCTGATTTTTCTGTATATGAGTCAAACTCTCCAAAGGTAAAAATTTACAATCAAGAACGATTTGAGCTACTTGAGAGAGAGTTTTTAAGACGCTTGGCGCTTCTTGGTCGAAGTTAGAGTTTATAACATTCGCGTGATTACCGAATGGAAAAACAGATCTTGAAGGTGCTGTGTCACCCAAGGTATGGTAAATCTTTTGGTTTCAGATAATTTTCAGAAAAACCAAAAACAGGCTAATTTAGATTACTAAGAAATAATGGTTTGAATGCGCCAAAAATTCTACGTGTTTTTATAGGATTTCAAAAACCACCTCTGACTTACTCTCTCCAGATCTTTCAAGTATATGGTGTTTTAAACCCAGTGCACCTGCCGATAAAGGATGAGTGGTCTACCTGTTAAAAATGAAAAATTTGAAATCAAAAAAATTAATAAACTAATAATTTGCCGAGGTTTCTGGCAAATTGCCTCAAAGTTCGCCACGATTTTAGTCGACCAAATTTACAAAGCTACCACTTCCAACTCGGAATTAAGTGGCTAAAGTTTAACCTTTTTGTCAAGGATTTATGCCCGATGGCAGAATTCTTGCACCAAAAGGCAAAAAATAAATTTCCAGATTTAGGCTTCTACCGCTTCAGGTAACTTTGATCAAAAGTGTGCGACTATGAAATGAATTAACTTTTAAATTTAGCAACACTTCCACTTGAAAATTTCTTTTGCAGTGACTAAGTTACTTTTCTGTATGAGGCCAGCGTGCTTTACCTTAATCATTTTGGCTTCAGTAACTTATTGTCAAAGTTTATGTAAGAACTCTCAGGGAACGGTAAGATTTTCTTCGAGTAACTCTTGTCCAGGTGGCTTTAGCCATGTCAATAACTCAATTAGAACATCGTATATTAAGAACGGTTCCATCACTAATCCAAAACTAAAGATAGACCCAAGTCAGCGATTGCCTTTTAGGTTTTACGCTGGTAGGTCCAGTGGAAACGTTCCAACAGACGGGCTTGCCAAATATTTTTATCCGTCTGGACGCTCAAGTGCAGCAACGATTGCGAGTGACGCTGATCATCCCAATTTCGGTCAGTGCAAAAGTTTCTTTGTCAAATTTACCCTGGATCAGGCAGCGGGTATGTTTGACAGTTGGTCTATGTACCTGAGGAGTAAATCAGGATCTGCTTTGTCTTCAACAGCCTCGTGTTCTATAGCATTTTAGCAAACTGAATGCAGTTTCAGTGTATCTTTACCTAGTCCTCCAGACGGCTTTGTCGTAGCAATCTCTGGCACAAATGAGACTACTCCGCAACCTGTAATGTGGGAGATAGTTTATGGTTGAACAAATGATATGACTTGGCTAACAGGTCCGCTAAGTGTTGTTACTGGTCCCCTTAAAGGGCCTGTTCTAACGGTTTAATTCGGTAGCAGGGCAGTAAGGGTAGTTAAAACTGCTTTTTGATAGTAGGAAACAAAAAAAATTTTAGATTAAAACCGGTAAAATTAGACAAATCTTTTGGTTGAATGAGCGATCGTTGTAAAGACCTGTTTGAGTGCGTTTGAATTTAGTTTAGAACTTTATATCAGTCGGTTCGGAAGAGTGTTTATGAGGAAAGACAAAGCTCAGATAGTTAGTAAAACTTTAAACTGAGTTTTTAAAAAAAACTGTCGGATCAATGTTTAGCAAAACTTAATTGCAGCCAAGGCTGTATCATGAACTTCTGTTGACCAATTCTAAAGTTATTCAACTTTAGACACAGCGCAATTCGCTCGATATAAGCAAAATTTAATACTTGAGCAAGTTGCCCAGAAATCTTCAGAGCGTTTGCACGAAAATCAATCTGCCTGTTCTTACAGTTCTTAGTTTACGGCACCTTTTAAGCATGACAGCTATTACCTAGATATACTTGAATAACTTCGTCTGGAGGTCCCTCTTTAGTTATCGATCCTTTTTCGAGAAGAATGCATTTATCAGCAACTTTTTTTAGATTTTCCAGATCGTGGCTGGCAATGAGAAAAGCTGTTCCATTTCTCTTAAGCTCCAAAATCCGTTGAATACATTTTTCAACAAATCTTGCATCGCCTACCGCCAGGCTCTCATCTATCAGAAAAACATCAGGCTCTAGCGCCGCAGATATTGAAAATCCAAGTCTCATTTGCATCCCCGAACTGTAACACTTTAACGGCCAGTTGATAAAATCTCTCAATTCGCTAAATGAGAGTATCCAGTCTAGCTTGTCATCAACCTCTTTCTTCGTAAGACCAAGGACATAACTGTTGAGGTAAATGTTTTCAAGTCCGGTAAACTCCGGATGAAAACCAGCCCCCAATTCAATTAAGGGGGCGACCGACCCCCGAATAAATATTTTCCCAGAATCGGGATACAAAATTCCTGAAATAACCTTCAGCAAAGTCGACTTTCCTGCCCCGTTACTTCCAATGATGCCGAGTATTTCACCTTTTGAAACGCTAAATGTTATGCTTTGTAAAACTTGGAACCTTCTATTTTCTACATTCGTCCCCCGCATAAATTCAACAAAAGACTGTTTCAGCGATTTATAAGGCTCTTTTACATACTCGAAACTTTTGGACACTTCCAAAACTTCAACTACTTTATCCATTACGTTCTCTAAACTTGAAAGCATAACTCAAAGAATAATCGTCAACCTGGTCTATTTCAGCTCCCTTCGGTAGACCTCTTGCGGGGCGAGTTATTCTGACATTCGGAAAACTTTTGCGCAACTTTTCATCAATTAAGGCTGAGGTTGCGTCACCCTGAAGAGTAAAAGGAAGAGCCAAAATTACCTCTTTTACCTTGTTTTTAACAATTAGCTCCAAAATTTTGCCGATTGGAAGTTTATCAACTCCGACTCCTTTGACAGGGGACCAAAGACTTCCTAAACAAAAATAAGTGCCGTTAAAGCTTTTGGTTCTTTCGATGGCTAGAATATCAGAAAACTTTTCAACTACACACAAATAAGAAGTGTCGCGTTGATCATCTGAACATAAAAAACACACATTTTTTGAAATTGGCGTTCCGCATATGTCACAAAGTTTAAGGTTTTTTAACTCAATTAGGGATTGTATGATTTCCTCAATTAACTCAGTCTTTCCAACCAACCATAACCCTAACTTGAAAGCGGTCTTCGTGCCAAACAAGGGAAGCTTTGAGAAAACACGCGTGAATTGCTCAAGCTCGCGATTAATTAAAGTCATCGACCACCGACTGTTCTATGTTTCTGACAGCATTTTTTCCGTTCTGGAGATTTTCTTTTCAAACTCTAAAAGTATGGGATCAGGATGTTCAGCTCGTCTCACCTTTCGCGAACTTTTACCGATGTCTTTTTTGGAATAATGAATGTGGTAATACGAGAAGTTTGGCCAGAAAGATGTCAATAAACTTTTTACAAGTTTTTCATTTCGCTTTAATAAATCAAGGCCTACACTTCCACCCGCAAATTCTACATTGAGTTCATTATCACCGAAAGAAAAACGGATCTCTATCATATTAAGGAAACCTGTTATTGAGGGCAGTTTTTCGGCTAAGTGGCTTTTAAATAAATCAGTGTCTCTAGTTGAATCCTCTTGAACGGATTTTGTCTCAGACAGTATGGGTGTTTCTTTTGCCATACTTTGATCATGAAGATTAAATTTTTCGCAGGGATCTGTCGGATCCACCGTATCCTTTTTTTCTTCACTAACTAAACTGCCCGCTAGTTTTTCCGATTTAAGAGATGTTCGTTCACTGCACACTTTGACCAAAGCTGCCTCAAAAACAATTTCTTTAAGAGGGCTTCGTAGGGCGAAATCACTATACTTGAGCAATTTTAAAGTAATATCTACAATCTCATAGACTGCCACGTTTTTATACTTTTGCTTAGTGCTTTCAAACCTTGGGTCCAGCTCGGAATTAGACGAAGAGAAGTAAACTAGAAATTTCGTTAAGCAGGTCATGAAGGTTCTTATTACTTGTTCACTATCAACCATATCTTGAACAAGTGATCTAAAGCAGTTTATAGCGCTTTCTAGATCTCCTTCGATACAAGAGGCAACAAGGTTTAAATACCGAGTGTCCTTTCCCCGTTCAAGCCACTGAAGAAATTGTTTATCGTCCCCTGACATTTTTAACAAGAAGTAACGATCAAGAAGAGTTAAACTGTCACGAATGCTATTTCTTGCAAGAAGAGCTATTTGCTCTAGGACATCCTGAGAGACATCGAGACCTTCTTTTTCAACTACATGCTTGAGCCTGCCTATCACCAGTTCAGTGGGAATAGCCTCTAGTTCAAAATGTACACAACGGGACATAACTGTTTCAGGAATTTTGTTTGGTTCTGTCGTCACTAAAGCAATGTAAACGTGCGGAGGAGGCTCTTCGATGCTTTTAAGCATCGCATTGAAAGCGGCGCTTGAGAGCATATGCGCTTCGTCTATTACATAAAACTTTACCTTAAAAGGGGCCGGCGGGATAAAACTAAAAGTTGACAGCAGTTCCCTAACCATGTCTACACCATTGTAGCTAGCGCCATCGACCTCTGTGTATCCCCAAGCACCGTACTGAATGTTTTCGCAACTATCGCACTTAAGGCAAGGCTCGAAACCCTCTAAAGGCTCTTGACAGTTCAAAGCTTTAGCTAATATTCTGCATAACGTTGTTTTACCGGTCCCCCTCGGACCTGAAAATACCATTGAATGGGGCAGTATTTTTTTCTTTAAACCACCAACAATACTGGCCACTGCGAGCTCTTGCCCTACAACATCGGAAAATCGAGTCGGCCTGTGCCTTCTGGCTAAGGACAAATAAGTCATAATTTGGCCAGCTTGCATCACAACAAGCTTATGCTTAAGGTTGCTTCCTTCCGGACCTGGCCTGGTTCGCAGGCTTGCTCGCGCAAACTGGCACCTAAATTTTAACACAGTCAGCCTAATTTAACTATCGTTTCAAAATGCAACATGACTCGTAACAATTTGTATCACTGACCAAAAATTTTAAACCTTTTTTCAATATCTTAATTGTAAAGTCTCGAGGCATAGGATTTGCTCGATCTCACATCGGTATGCGATTAATTTTGCGTCTAATTGAAAAGGAATTTATTGAAGGGGATTTTAGGGTAGCAAAAACACGTTTAAAAACTCTAAAGGCTTTGTTGCCAAGGTCCCAAAGGGATTTTTTGGATGTATATTTTGGTGGTTATTTAGTAGCAGCAGTAAATGTTAAAAAGACACATGAAGGCGGAAATTTCTACAAAAAAAATTATCCGAAAAGCACCCCTTCGGCCGATAGGTTGAACTTGTGGTTGAAATTTAGGAAAGTTGACACCTTCTTGCACCGCTCAAGGGCTTTGTTGGTCGGCACTTAGTCTGTTATAATAGCTATCGTGCCAGTTCCAAAAAAGAGAACATCTAAATCAAAAAGAAATTCCCGTCGGGCGCATCATCATATCGATTTGCAACCGGCAAATGTTTGTCCTCAGTGTGGCTCTTTTGTTTTGGCCCACACAGTTTGTAACAAATGTGGTTATTATAAAGACAAACGGGTTTTTGTTTAATATTAGTCATTAACATATACGGTTGTGTTGAAACACTCTGTGGTATTAAATATTAGACTGTTTCGTTGACTTGTGGTTAAGAACGGGCAATCCAATTTAGTCAATATCGGTGTCGAGGTCATGGGTGGTGACTTAGGTCCTCAACCCGGAGTTAAAGGAGCTTTGATGGCTTTAGATAAAACAGATTGCAAAATTACGTTAATTGGAAAAGAGGATATCATTAGAAAGCTTTTAAAGAGACACTCTAGAACCGACCGAATTGAGATACTTCATGCTGATGACGTAGTAACGATGAGTGACAACCCCGTAAAGAGCTTAAAAAATAAGCCCTTGTCTTCTATAAGGGTAGCCTTTGAAGCGTTGAAAAAAGGTCAGATTGACGCAGTCGTAACTCCGTCCAATACCGGTGCCGTCATAGCTGCTGCAGTTTATACGTTGGGCCTTTACTCATTTATTAAAAGACCGGCAATTGCGACTTTGATACCACGCATGGACGAAAAAAGACCTTTTTTGCTTATTGATGCGGGGGCAACACCTCAGTGTGATCCCGTGAATTTGTGTGACTTCGCGGTATTAGGATCTGTATATTATCAAATACTCCTAAATGTACCATCTCCGCGAATTGGTCTAATTTCAAATGGCGCGGAAGAAATTAAAGGTAACGATCTTACTCGCGCTGCTTTCAGGTTGCTCAAAGAAAAATTTGGAGATCAGTTTAAAGGTAATGTGGAAGGGAGGGATTTGCTTAAGGACTTCGTTGATGTAGGAGTTTGTGATGGCTTTACGGGAAATATAATTCTTAAATGCTTGGAGGGCACGGCCGAATTTGTTGTGGAGTTTATTAAGGAAAATCTTAAGTGGCATCCAATCGCCGCTTTGGGGCTTTGGCTTGCAAAAAGACATTTAAAAAGACTATTTTACAAAAAACTTTCGCCCTCAGCTTATGGTGGAGCGCCTTTGCTCGGGGTAAAGGGTTTAACCATAATTTGTCATGGAATGGCTGATGAGTTCGCTTTCAGGAACTCAATCCTTGTCGCAAAAACTTTTGTTGAAAAAGAAATTCACAGGGTTATTGAAAGCTCTTTTTTAAGTCCGGCCGTAAAAACTGTCGGAACAATTTGATAGTTCATTAGTTTTTGACAACGACTTAGTTAGAGGTGAACTGAATCACCGAGAATTACATAGGCGTAAAATAAATCTTTTTGTGAACAATCATACAGAGTAACTGGCAGAGTGTAATGAGGGCGGCGCGAGTTTAGAAAATTTTTAAAGTCTCGCTCTTGCTTGACGATCTCTAGGTAATATTTAATTTAAATGTAATCATAATCAGCAAACAGCACTACAAAACTGTAAAAAAGTTAGGCAACAAACCAAGACTTAATAAATGACGCCTTGATTGAACAGCCAGAATTGCCATTAAAAAGCTCAGCAAGTCTTCGGTTTAAAAAACCGGTATCTTTTTCAGTAAGGTCAATATAAATGGAAAGCGGCAGAGTTCGTCTAGATAGTGGAAAATTCCTTCGAAAACGGTGAATTTGATACCACTTTTATGTATAAATTTACTAGTCAATTCTTTTTCATAGATTGAATAAGCAGTTGTATTAAAACAAAAAGCCGTTCATAGCGTCATAGATGCGAAAAATTGTGCACCTTTATTTGAAGTCAGAAAACTTGAACCAAATCAAATTGTTTAAAGATATTTAAATTAAGGAGGTAAAGGAAATGAAAAGGTTAATCACGGGAAAATACTGGGTTACATTAATTTTTCTTACAATGACAAATTATGCATGGGGGGAGTTGACTTATAATCCAACTCAGCGTCTTGTTTTGAACAAAAAAGAATCAAGAACTTTTATGCTTCAAGAAAAAAAGGATAAAAAAGAATCCATCTGTCCCAAGGGGAAGGTGCTTTTTGATTTGATAAAAATTCCTCCGAACTTGAGTTCGGGTCAAAAAAAGCTTATGTGTCAGAGAGGTTTGAGTGTTATTATAGCAGGCGCTGATCAGGTGTCAAAAAACATCGATCCAGCTAGTTGTGAATTCAAAGGTACTGAGAAGACCAAAGACGGCTATGAAAAATGTTTATTCTGTTGTAAGCCAAAAGAACCGGAGAAGAACCAGAATCTAAACGAGAATCTAAATGACGTATCTTGTCTTTACTAAGGCTTCAGTAAACGCTTAAAAACGTTATGCGCATATATTGGCTTTTGCGGTAAAGACATCTCATTGTCTTTATATTCCCAGCCATTTTAACACGCATTGAAGACGTCTGAAGGTTCTTACGAGGGGATTTTAAATACACTTTTTGCAATTGACCACTAATCGATGGCGCGATAGTGTGACCTACCGCATATTTTATTTTGCTAAGCCCCTGATCTTTTGCGAAAGGGTTTGTTTACTAAAAATGTAAAGGTAACTATCACTTAAAGAATATTTCAACTCCTACAAGATAAATTGTGATGGTTTATTTTTAAGCTTGATTTAAAACTTATTGCCTTAAGTCAAAGAAATCCAACCGAACACTAAAACTACAAACAAACTGTCCCGTTTGGTTACTGGAAAAGTTTAGAGCAAAAAGCTCGATTAAATCATATTTAATAGTAGTTGTAGCTCTTGAAGATTTTTGCATGTTTTTAATTTGGCCTATCGGCTCAAGCATAAATAATTTTTACAATCACCCAAAACTGAAGCGTTTAAGTTGAGATTTAGCGTTGGATTTAGCATTGAACACATTTTAATTAACAGAAAGTTAACCTTACTTAATACTTTGATGACTTCATGGCCAGACGAAAACTGACCTGAATGGCCCATCACCCGTAACCAACGACTTTAACTCTCTCAAATTTTCTTGCGATGAAACACAAAAGTCTTATTCTCTAGGAAAGGTACCTCGGGTAGTCCTGTAACGTCATTGCTTAACGTGAGATTAGCCTGCATGCCCCCCTTTTTTAGGTGCTTTTCAAGTTTCCAATGTTGGATGAAAAAGCATTTTTTTCTCCTCAATATTTATCTTCAAACTAACAGCAGTTAACTCTACCAGTATCGAACACATTTTAAACCTTGCGAGTGAAATCGATGTATTTGTCGTCGGTATAATTTGTGTATCAAACTCAGATTATTTTCCGATAGTAAGAGAGAGAATAAATGGCTTCAATCAGCTATATTACAAAAAAAAGGCTTTATGAAGATGAGGAGACTTTTAATTCGTTACTTAGCTGGGCAACATACGACCCTTCCACGCGTCTTTTTGTGAATCATGATGCTAGCTTATGGGCGCTTTTCGAATTCGAGCCTAAAGTCATTGTAAACACCTCAGACGCTGATGCTCTAGAACTAAACAAAACATTACATGGACTACTTGACAGCCTCTGGGACGATGTATGTTTACAGTTTTCAGTCATAACAACTTTCGATGTGGATGATACCGTGTTTTCCAACTTAACCCAGTATCCATTAGATAATCCCGCGGGATTAATAGCCAAAAGATGGGCAAGAATGGTTCTAAATTCTGCAAGCAACAGCGCTTTTCCCGCCCGACCTAGGAAAATGAGATACTTGCTTGGGTTTAGATACGATCCACCATGGCGAGTTAAGGGATTCTTTTCAAGGCTTTTACAAGAGATCAAAAAAGTTTTTGCGTCAAGCTCAACGGATACTCAAGCTTCTTACATGGAACAGCAGTATAAGATGCACGCTGAAAAATTCAACAATTTCATAGAGGGAAAAATTAATCATATGACGAGCGCTGGCTTCAAATTATCGCGACTAAATGCTCAAGATCTAATCAACATTTTGTACCCTGTGTTAAACAAGGGGTCAACAAGGAAAAATAGAATAAAATCAGGGCGCACTTATCACAACCCAGTGCCAAAGTGGGATCCCAATGACTGGCTCTCAAATCAAATATCAGAGACTCCATTGCATCACACAGATCATGGCATTATGAAGAAGGACAAAAGGTATTACAAAGTCGTATCAGTAACGAAGATCCCAAGAGAACTTCAACCTTTTCAAATCCTGCCTCTGATGCTTTTAAACTACGAGAACATCTTGTCTGTGACTATCTCGAAGGAACCTTATGAGAAACAAGTTAAAAGCCTTGAACGCTTGGACTTTCTGCTTTCACTGAGGCTTTACTCTCCGCTTGGTTATAACCAAAAGCTTGGAACTCAGTATAAAGGAATTAAGGACGCGCTTCAGGATTTATACGAAAAAAAATGCCAGCTTGTAAAAATTGGCATACATCAAACGGTGATTTGTCAAACTGCGGATGAAGCACAGAAGGCAGCGGAAGCAGCAGTCTCTGCCATTTCTCAAATGGATGGTGCCAGAGGCATGATACATGAAATCTCTGATCTAGGGGCATTCATCAATTGCTTACCCGGCTGTTACGATCCAATAACCGATGGTCCGGGCTGGACAAATTACATTCGCTCATCTCTTGCTCCAAATTTACTGCCTGTTTTTGGAAACTGGAAGGGGTCTTCAAACAAACTTTTTATTTTGCCAAGTTTATGGGGAAGAGAATTGATCGGATTTGATTTGTATGACTCCCAAGTTGCGCCGAACGTGCTTATATCCGGGGTTTCGGGGGCGGGAAAGAGTTACTTGTTGAACTATTTGATATGTCACCTAAATCGGGGGCATTATTCGAAATCACTTGAAGGTCCTATTCCTAAACCTACCATCACATTTATTTTTGACAAGGGCATGCAGGGTCAGCCCTGTGGTTTCGTAAAAATAGCTGAATACTTTGGAGGAAGAATTTACGAAGCTACTCCGGCAAAAGCGCCTCCAATGAACTTTTTGGCAAGACTAGGAAGCACGCCTGCCGACTACAATCATGAAGATTACAAAGATCTTCTTGATCTTTGCAGTGACATCATTTTGGATATGGCGGGTTTGGTGTCAGGCGACAGACTCGACAGGGTCGCCGTGATCGAAAGTTTGGCTGAAGCTCACAGGCTTTATTGCGAGAGTCCGAGGCCGCGAGAATTCATTTTGTCCGACGTCGTAAACGTCCTTCGAGCCCCTAAAAAAGTCGACGAAGATCACCAAAATGCTGAAAGAAGACATAGAATCGCAAATCTACTGTACGATTATTATGGCGAGGGCACATATTCAAGGTTTTTTGACAGACCGGGTAAATTAGAACTTCGAGAAAGGTTTATAGTTTTTGATCTAAAAGCTCTTAGCCGAAATCAAGATTTGCAGAGGGTATTTCTCAAAGTGGCTATGTTATGGGCTGACTCTGTTATGAACGACCCCAAAGAACTAGATACAAGAAAAATACTTGTATTCGATGAGGCGCATGACTTGATTGGTAAAACGAGCGCTCAAACAGTTGAGACCGCTTTTAGACTGTACCGTAAAAGGAAAGGCATAGTAATAGCGGCGAGTCAAAGCGGCGACGATTTTTATGTTGGAGGAGGCGGACAAGCGCTGGTTCAGAATAGCGCGCACAAAATATTTCTACGGCAAGATCCAGCTAAATTTCACGAAACAGCAAAGCTTTTCAATCTTTCCCCACAACAGGTAGGTGTTATCTCTCAGTTGAGAACGATTAAGGGAATAGAGTCTCAGTTCTTCCTTCTTTCAGACATCGGGCAGTCTGCGTTTTGCTTACCGGTTGAGCCAACTCTTTACTGGTTGTCTACCAATAATGGCGATGATAATCAACTTTTTTATGATGTATTTGAGAAATCCGGAAGAAATTTCTATGCAACCTTAAAAATACTAACACAGATAGCACCTTTTGGAGCTAATCCAGGTGTTAGGATCGAAATTAATGAAGATGAAGAGTTGTCATCATTTAACGAAGAAACCCAGCAATCGCATTCCGCTTTTTTGAAGGGCTTAAAATAATTTAAGAGTTTTTGGGATATACATCAAAATGTTCTGTGTCGCACCGGCATATCATTAATTGTTAAGTTCGAACGCAATCTAGCTTATACGAAGAATTTACATTCTCTCAAAGATTTTGTTTTAACGATTTTTGCTATGAAATTTAAGTAACTTGTCTTTTTTTTATCTAATTCTAGCTTACTGAGTACCGACACGTTTAAGCAGGGACATTGCAAACAAAGCAGTTGCGAATGGGTTCTATGAGAAAGTTTTTGCAAGAAATCATGTCTTGAAGTTCTGCCCTGAGGGCTTTATCAAAATGAACAGATAAAAAAGTCATAAACGAAGAAACTACCATAATGCCACGAACAAAAGACTTTTAAAGTAACGAGGAAGAAATTTCATTTTGAGTTCCTCGTGGCAACAATAGAGAGTATAAACCAGTGCTATCACAAAGAAAAAAAAGAAGGTTTCAGTTTGTGATAAAAGAAAGCATATTCTTCATCTGCAGGAAGGGTTTATCAAAAAGAGACATCCAGGATATATTAGACAGTTTGTCTGAAACAAAGATATCTTAGGCAAACTTTTTATTTACACGAAGTAGTTTGTAATGAAGTAAGCTAAGGGGTATAGAAATTGTCATACTGCTATGAAATTTTAAGGGAAGGGTGTTGCATAAACTGTGTTTTCAATTAAAAGACTTATTAAAAATAAGGAATATTACAAAGTGTAACCAACGATTTAATGAAAGTGCCTGATGCTCAGAACTGACTTTAATAATCAAGTTTCCATGAGACTTTTAATACCTTAATTTTCACTTGAGATATTTTCGATCATGTTTCTCTTACTGGTAATTAACAACATATGCGTTCAAATTTTAATTGGCAAAAGGAATGTTCGTGAAAATTCTTCTAGTTTAAGCGACCTTTGTTGATTTTCTAAATACGCTAAAACCAAAAAAATTTATTTAACTCGATAAGCATAATGAATTGGTAGCTCAAATTGGGCGGGAAAATGCAATGGTTTATCTAAAGTTAAAATTTCTGAGCCAAAATTTTTCTTTATCTCATGACGAATCTGGCTTAACTGGGATATCCTCCCATCATCCTCTCCTCGGTAACTCCCAGCATTTACAAAAACATTTGTAATACCACATTTGTTGGCTAGATTAACTACCGCTTTAAGAATATTCCTTGTAAATTCTCGTGGCTCAAGCCTGTATTTAATCACCCAGTTTGGTTCAATGCCAGCTAAAACCAACGATTTGGAACCAAATACTTCATGAGTTAATGCATAAATATATCCAACTATCGCACCTCTGTCGTTTACAATCCTTATCGGTTGAAAGTCGTCTCTCGTAATTTCATTACCGTATACACTCGTTATACAGCAATCGCCAAGATCACCATAAAAGCAATCTATAAACTCCTTTGTCGCAATAAGCTTGCCTCTAATTGCGCGTGAAACCCTCGACTTTGAACGATTAAGAAGCACTTCAATCTCTCGGTTCATCTCAAGCAATTCCGCTAAAACTTCCTTGAAAACACTTTCAACAGGCTTTGCCTCCTTCTGATCTGTTTCTCCAATCTCTACTCCCTCAAGGTTATGAACATACTGACTTATTTGTTCGATTGTATGGCTTATCAAAATACTTAAAGTCGACAAATATGTCGCCACTTTCTCCCTAGCTTCCAAACTGGCGTCGTGCATCAAACCTTTTTCCAGTTTCGGCACATTTCCGTTTGAAAAAAACCTTAGCGTTAACGCCGTTATGTAAGATACATACCTGTCTGATACGATATCATCAAACTCGTCGTCTATAATACGCTCCAAATTGTAATGTTCTATAACGTATGAAATAAATTCATCTACTGTTAAATCGCCCATGTGACGCTCTTTGGCTTTCTCGTATAAGGTTTGAAAAATGTGTTGTGTCTTGTCATAACCTGCAGGATTAATACTTCTTTCTACCCTCGTTAACTCGTGGGAACCTAGTCGCAAGAACTTGCTCTCGTTTCTTTCAGCAAGCGGTAGTTCGCAATCAACTTCTCCAGTAAAAACTGGGGATAGATCTAAGGCCTTACACCTTTTTGCTTGTAATCTAAATTCTTCGAAATGAAATTCACTCGAAAATATAGCTCCTACATCTACCGCTAAATTGATTACGTCTAAATCGTTCTCCACCCGAATATCAGCTGGATTTAATACAACCTCACCTGATAAACTACTGGTAATTCGTTTTAGAATTCCAATAAATATGTCGTGCGTTATAGGCACATTATGTTCTTGCATTATTTTTAGTGTGGCAAAAACTCCGTTTCTATAAATGTTTAGGGCGTAACTGGGATCGAGACGATGCTTCTCGATTTCGTCAAATATTGCACAATTAGCTTCAATAAGCTCGGGAATACGACTGTCAAATTCTTCTGCATCACAAGCTAACTCCCTTGCGGTGACTAATGCAGCGGCCGACAATAGCACTTCTTTCAAGGAAACATTAAGTTTTTTATTTTTTATCAGTCGCACCAAGTCCGGAAAATGTTTTGGATTAAAAGACTTCAATTGCCCCGTAAAGCATTTGACTATACTGGGAAGTACATAAGTAAACATTTCAAAGATAAGCTGAGACATTTCCTGTTCAAAAACGTGGGTTGATGAGCCATAATAAGCTTGATAAACCTTCAGGAACCAAGACTCGCTCAAGAATTCTTCTCCAAATTTTGATTTTTTCTCTCCTCTCAAAAAGAGTGTTAGAGCTTCAATGTCATCAGCAGAAAACCAACTTGCTGTCTCTAGTAAAAACATGTTGACCCCCGTTTCGAGAAGCGAGTTGGCCGAAGTCTTCACTCCAGCTAGTTTTATCGTAAGACCGTCAATTGCTTCAAAAAATGAAATCTCCCTGTCTGTTGGCACTTCTCCATAAAGTTTTATCCAAGGGACTATAAATGTTTTCGAAAAGGAGAAAAATTCATCAAGTGTTTTTGCGCATTTTATCAATTTTGTAGCTATATTTTTTAGTTGAATTATCGGCTGGGCTAAAAATTTACTCGACCAGGGTTTTATCAGTTTAATAGTTGCAGGCACAAGAAACTCATCAAAAAACCTTTCAAGGTCACTGCCAGTCAAACCTATCTCGTCACCTAAAATGAATAGCTCCTTCAAGGAGGTGAGTATTTCACTCGAAGAATGATCAACTTCGATTTTATTTTCTCCCAAAATTCTCAAAACTTCCCCGATACGCCTCAAAACTTCAGGCCTACCCCGAAATGGGTGGATTAAGTGCGATAAAAGATGGATACCTTGTGGGTCAGATATCCATTTCGGAGTATGAGGCCAAACTTCGTTTAAAACTAGGTAAACGTCAAGTAGCTCAAAATCTTGAAGACCTGACGATTCCAAATGCTTGCCAATTGAGCTAAAAGACCCAATTCTATCACCATTGCCCTCGCCACTATCGTCACCTCTGGCTGTTAACCTTTTGTTATTGCCTAGGCTTTCAATGATGAGAGCCGCATATTTTACAGCCAACTCAGGATTAGATTTACCGTGTACGCAACAGGTTCTTAATGTTGTTGCAACGAAGTAAGATAGTGGTTTTAAAACAGGACGATTTTCCTTTTGAAGCCAGTCCACGAATGTATCAACATCAAAGACTTTAATGATAAAATCCATCATCTCTTGACGAGGATGGAGCATCAGAGCTTCAACTCCGATGTCCAGGATGCCCAGATAAGTAAATTTTATTGCGCTCCTTCGATCAATCCGTTGAAAAAATAACGTTGCGTAAGAAACAAAATCTTTCAGGAAAATTACCCTTTCATCGGGATTTTCATTTACTAACTGTCCCATACGATTTAAGATCTCAAAAAGATGCTCTCTGCTCCACCCGATCGGCGCATACTCTGGGGTGTAGATCCCAAAAAGCATGGAAGCTAGCCTCTCGAGGTTTGGATGTTCAGGATTAGGATCACTTTTTGCTTTTGGTCTGTTTGTTGCCAAAGTGTGAAACGTCTCGATTATCTGAAAATTAAGCGACAAATACTCAATTATCGTCTGCCCTGAAGCATTTGATTTGATCAATGCGTTGACCTGATCGGTAAGGGTATTTAGCACATTCCTATACACCCTTGATATAAACAAAGACTTTAAATTCATGTAAACTTCAACCACTTTATCCTCAGGGAGACCGATCTGAAGCAAGGACTGGGTGAGGTTTAAAAACGTTTTCATCTGATCTGACGCAAAGGGCGGTATACGCCTTCCATTTGAAAAATTTAACATTTCGTCAACAGTAGCATCCCTAAAACCCGCTTGAGTTAAAATCAACCTTAATCGATCTTTAAACTCGTTGAAGTTCCTAGGTTTAAAGTTCTCACGTAGAGCCCTTGAACTTTGAACTAGTGGATCAACTTCAAAATTAGTCATTTTACTTCGCTTATTATAATCAATTTAGGAATTTTGTTCAAATGTTTAAGCACATGTCTTAATAAGTTCTATGTTGGATAAAATAGGTTCTATATAAAAGTAGTTTTTTTATTGATTATGGGGCTGTTAAAAGGTCTACTTTGACCGTCGTGGTAAAGAGTTGTCGTAATCACCAAAAAGTGCCTTTAAAAGGCATGGGTAGAGTTTAATTTGTTTGTTTCTTGTTGTTAAATCAATAATCGAGAAAAGAAAGCTTTTTCTCCTTACCAGACAGCAAAAATATGGATATCTAAGGTATTTTATCCTATCTCGTAACTGATTTAATCAAGTATCCTGTTACTCTAAAACTGTTGCCCCCAACTCTTCAGCGGCCTCTTTGCATGAACTGCCAATGTCCGTCGCTAATTTTTTTAATCCTGATAATATTCTCGCTAACTGCTTTATTTCGTCAGGGAAAATATTTATATCAACCGGTCTCGACCGATTTTTCACGCAAAAAATTGATATTTTTTCATCCAGTTGATTTTTAAATGGCATGCTACATTTTTTTTCGGGGAGGCCTTGAATGGCTTGCCATACTACGTTATCTATGTCTGTCTCCGCTAGAGTGGGTAACAATTCATGAGGTACCCTAAGTTTCTCATTCCATGACAATCCTATGAAGCTACTCAAACTGGCTTCATCAGGAAAAGAAAATAACATTAATGTAGCAGTGTGTTCTTTTTGTGGCTTTATCGCTAGCATATACGAAAAAGCCCAAAGTTCACGTTCCATGTCTTGTTCACTTACTGAGTCAAGGACCTTATTCCTAAGAATGCTGAAAGAGTAGGGCAAAGATTTAATGGGTAACTTGCGTGAAAAATACGCATTAGTTTGTTGAATAAATTCCTGAATTTTTGAAGCATCATCGATTATTCTTTGTGACAGTTCTTTTGCCAGCTTGTTTGAAATTAAAAAAGCTAACAAAGCGCAATTTGTGTTTTCAGAATTAGAGTGAGTAATAATATCGGACATTAGTATTGGTTCAGAGTTAAAAAAAGCCACTACTTTATCCAGTAAGACCAAACTTGATGTTGAAGCTTTGCCCGAAGACACAATTTTTTTCCCGTTTTCGCAAATCGGAGAGCTGGTTGGGATTATACTAAGCGTCAGCAAAAAAAGTGTAGATAATCTTCTCATCACCCGCTAAAACTTGGAGCCATTTTATAACATAGATCTTTAAATCTTCAAACGAAACCAGACTCTCGTTTATGGTAATAGTCAGGTCTGAGAGTCTCAAATGCCAACCTATCGCTTGGATATCATTTAAAATTTTCTCGTTTATAAGTTGGGCAGAGCAAATGTTAAATTGCAAATAATCTTTTTTCACTGTCGCTTTAATTATGCCACCGATTCTCAAATAGAGCTTAATTTCGGCAAGATTCAAAAAATTTAAAGCTGGTGGTGGAAGGGTTCCAAAGGCATCTTCAAGGTACTCTTTCATCTTGGCAAATTCCTCAGGGTGTTTAAGCATTGTGATCTTGCGATATAGACTCAAGCGTGTAAATGAACCTCGCACATAATCCTCTGGAATAAAACTTGGCCATGGCGTTACAACTTCAGGATCGAAGCCAAAATGCAGTCTTTTCGGGCCTCCCCTCAATTCATGTATTGCCTCTTTAACCAGGTCAAGGAAGCCTTCATACCCTATCAAATCTACCTTGCCTTTCTGAGCTTTTCCTAGAAAGGTTCCAACACCCCGCATCTCCATATCCCTTACGGCAAGCTGAAAACTTTGACCTATCTCGATGAAATCACACAAAGCTTCAATTCTTTTACGGGCATACTCCGAAATGCTTGCCGATGAGAATAAAAAATACACAAAGCCTTGAGCGTTACCTCGTCCAACCCGACCCTTTAGTTGGTAAAGCTGTGATAGGCCAAAATTTTCGCTATCAGCCACAATGATGGTGTTTACATTTGTTATATCAAGCCCTGCTTCGATAATTGTTGTAGAAAGAAGCAGTTTTTTTTTGCCGTTTAAAAACCTTCTAAAAGCGTTTTCCAGCTCGACGCTTTTCATTCTACCATGTGCAATTTCTAAATTTTCTTTGCCGACTAATTGTTCCAACTTTTTCTCGTAGTTCACAAAAGAGCTAATTTTGGAGACAACAAAAAAAACTTGACCACCTCTTTCAAATTCCCTTCTTACAGCATTTTCAACGATGCGCCAATCAAACTGGTCTACTGCCACGTAGTGTTTTTTCCTGTTAGAGGGAGGGGTCAAAATCAAACTCATACTTCTTAACTCGGTGAGTACAAGATTAAGAGTTCGAGGGAGAGGGGTTGCGCTAAGATACAATTTATCGATGTTTACTGGCAAATTGTAGTGGCGTTCCTTGTGAGTCACACCAAACTTGTGCTCCTCGTCAATTATTAGAAGCCCTAAGTTTTTGGGATGAATTAGGGGGGAAAACAATGCTGTTGTAGTGACCAAACACTGAGCTTTTTCCGAATTGAATAATTCAATCGACTCTTTTCTTTCTCTTGGGGCAACGAACCTGTTCAATTTAATCACCTTGAAACCAAATTTTTCCAACCTGCTCTTAAAAACATTATAATTCTGCTCACACAAAAGATTCGTCGGGCATAAAACAGCAACTTGCTTGCCAAAACTAAGCACTTTAAAGCATGCTCTTAAAGCAACCTCTGTTTTGCCAAATCCCGTATCTCCACAAATTAAACGATCCATAAGCTTGTCCCCAGTTAAATCCCTGAAAATGTCTTCAACGGCTTTCTCTTGATCAATTGTCTGAATATGTTCAAAGTCTGCCGCAAAAAGCTCATCCAAGTCGTTTTTGGCTGGGTATACGAAGCCTCGAGGCAGCTTCCGCACAGCAAAATTTTTAATTAGCGCGCTAGCCAATTCTCCAGCAAGCTCTTGAGCTTGCTTTTTTTTCGCTTTCCACAGGTGAGTACGGCTCAGGTAATCCAATTTCGGCGGAACATTAATGTTAAATGATGCGTATTTCTGAAGAGCAAAGATTTTCTCAACCGGAATAAATAATGTTGAGTCCGCAAAAATGAGCTTTATTAGCTCGGTAGGCACTTCTCCAATGCTTTTCAAAATCAAGCCATCAAATATGCATATCCCATGATCTTTATGAACAACATAGTCTCCTGTATTAAATCCTGAAAGCTGGTCTAAAATAAGGTCTATATCAAATCTGGCTCTAACTTGGGATGTTTTTATTTTCCTAATTATGTGGTCGATATTTATAAGCAGGATTTTCCTATCGGGGTCCTCGTATGCTTTGGGACAACCACCCTGTACCAAAAACACCGAACCCTGCACGACGGATAAGCAAGATGACAAACTGTCACTTGCAATTACCTTCTCACCTATTGAGCTCTCTAGTGAATTAACACAAAATTCCAGGTCATAGCGAGAATCGGAAAATACAACCACCTTGTAATCTAAAAAAGATCTTTTAACTTTAATTGCCTTGATAATTTCTTCTGTTTTTTTTGCTAATTTCAATTCCTGCAGGTTAATGCAAGGTAGTTTCCGGAACCGAATATGCTCAAGGTAGCTTGATAACAGCGGAGTCAGGTTGCTATTTTTGCCTTCGTAATTTTTTTTTAATCTAAGGTATTCATTTTTGCCACTTGTTGTAAAAAAGATCTGGCTAATGAAAGAAGAAAGTTCAGTCGTAGGCATTAAAAGTGTGTTTAAAGTTTCCAAACCTGGCCAGTACTGTTTTTTTTCCAAACTTCCCTTGCACTTGAAATAAACCTCGGGGGGAAGATGACCTATGTTGGCTTGAAGAGATTCATCGTTTGCCCAGCTGAAATCAAACTCTTTTTGCGGCAAAACACAGATCTCATTGAATGTTGTGACCCGTCTCTGGGTAGCAAGGTCAAAACCATCGATCCTTTCGATACTTCCATCCTTAATTTCCACCCTTATGCCATACGGCAGTTCAGCTGGAGCTATGTCCAATATTTTCCCTTTGAAACAGAATGTTTGTTTTTCATAGCAGATGAGGGACTCTTTAAACCAGATCCGCTTAAGTTTTTCGATCAGTTTTTCAGGGTCGATTTCATTGTTCTGTTTGAGTCTTATTACACTTTTTTGGATAATAGTTGGATCTATAATTTTAAAAAGCAATGATGCGGGCTCGATGATAAAAATACCTTCACCCCCGAGAGCGTTTAAGAATTTCAGTCTTTCTACGACCACTTCTTCTGATGGCTCTTTCGCATCGATTGGAGTCGAATAAAAGTTAGGGAAAGAATAAACATTTTTTTCTCCAAGTTCATTAAAACAAGCTTTTAGCAAAAATAGTTCGGTGGATCCTGCCAGAATAAAGATTCGATCCTGATTCTTTTTTGTCGAAAATTCGAATATCACGCTAAGGGCCCACTTGTCGATATCGTTCATTATTTATTAGTCTTCAAGAAAAAAGATTGTTTTCCGAAAATAAATATATCATAGATGGATGTAGTAAAACTGCTTGAATTCGCTTACAGTCAGGACGCAAGCGACCTTCATCTCAGCTCAGGCGAAGCTCCGATGGTTCGAATTCACGGATCATTGAAAAGAATTAAGGCGCCGCCACTGAACCCGGAAGAAACGCGCGTCATGGTATACGATATTATGAATGACGAGCAAAGAAAAATTTTTGAGGAGAAAAACGATATAGATTTCTCCATAGAAGTTGGTTCATTCGCGAGATTTAGAGTCAATGTATTCAAACATTCACGGGGTATAGGAGCGGTTTTCAGAAAAATACCGCAAAAAATTCTCGGTATAGACGAACTCGGTCTTCCTTCAATACTAAAAGAAATTTCCAAGCAACCAAAAGGATTGGTCTTGGTAACGGGACCCACGGGATCTGGTAAATCGACAACTTTAGCTGCGATGATAGATTTTATCAACGAAAATTTTGAACATCATATCTTGACAATTGAAGATCCGATCGAATTTGTCCATAAACCAAAAAGATCTCTTATCAACCAGCGCGAAGTGGGTAATCATACAAAGTCTTTCGCGAATGCTCTACGGGCTGCGTTAAGGGAAGATCCTGACGTTATTCTGGTAGGTGAAATGAGGGATTTGGAAACGATTCAGCTTGCCCTTACTGCGGCCGAGACAGGGCACCTTGTTTTTGGAACTTTACACACGTCAAGTGCTCCTAAAACGGTTGACAGAATTGTGGATGTTTTTCCGCCGGAGCAACAACAACAAGTAAGAACGATGTTTTCGGAGTCAATTCAGGCGGTGATTGCTCAAACTTTGTGCAAAAAAATCGGGGGCGGACGGGTTGCGGCATTAGAGATAATGCTTGGTACGCCCGCTGTTAGAAATCTTATCAGGGAGGGGAAAATTCACCAGTTGCCGGGGGTTATACAAACTTCTTACTCGGTGGGCATGCAAACCCTTGAATTTCATTTAAGACAGCTTGTCGAAAAAAAAGTTATTTCGCCTGAAACAATGCAGGAGAAGCTGGGTTTCCTTAACCATACGCCATGAAAAAGATCGCGCTCGAAAGCATTCTTGATTGCATGGTTCAATCAGGGGCTTCCGATTGTTACATAACTGTGGGGGCTCCTGTGGCTTTGAGGATTGATGGAACCGTTAGATTCTTGGAGATGGAAGAGTTATTGGAGGAGGATACCGAGGACTTGATAAAAGAGTCTTTGACAGATCACCAGCTTGTGGAATTTTATGACAAACAGGAACTTAACATAGGGATTTATTTTAAAGCTTTTGGGAGATTCCGTGTGAATGTTTTCCGGCAAAGAGGAATGATAGGGATGGTGATCAGGCGAATTAAGCAGTACATTCCGTCCCTTGCGGAGCTTAATCTCCCTGACAGACTAAAAGACTTCATAATGTTAAAGTCTGGACTCGTACTGGTAGTAGGACCAACTGGTAGCGGAAAAACAACAACATTAGCGTCGCTCATTAATTATCGAAACGAAACTCAATCTGGACACATTTTGATGTTAGAAGATCCTATTGAATATTACCATGAACACAAAAAGTCAATCATAACGCAGAGAGAGATAGGGCTTGACACACTCGATTTTAAAGTTGGGTTGAAAAATGCTTTAAGACAGGCGCCAGACGTGATACTGATTGGCGAAATTCGGGACACAGAAACCATGGAAACAGCCATACATGTTGCGTTAACTGGTCACCTGTGTTTGGCAACTCTACACAGTCCAAATGTAGTTCAAACTCTTGAACGTGTGCTCAACTTTTTTGAGCCTGCGAGGCACTCTCAACTTTTGGTTGACTTGAGTACCTGCTTAAAGGGAATAATCGCCCAGAGGCTAATACCTAGTGCAAAGTGTGGGCGGGTTCCAGCAGTTGAGGTGCTTGTTGACTCGCCAAGAATAAAAGACCTGATCCTTAAGCGGCGATTTGAGGAGATCCCAGACGCAATTGAAAAGAGCAGCAATTATGGAATGATTTCATTTGATCAGCATCTTTACGAATTATATGTATCGGGCCTGATTAGTCTGGAGGACGCGCTTTCCCACGCGGAGAGCCAAAATAACCTTAGACTTAAAATTAAAATGAATCAGGAAAAGAACTTTGGCAAAAGCAAATCACAATTCAAGCTGCTGTAGCTTAAAAAGCATTAATCAGGGAAACTATAGTATTAAAAAATAATATGACCGATTACAACTTAACTCCACAAATTAAAACATTATCAAATTTGAAATTCCGTGATCTGCCGGAAATTTTGGTGGGCAGAAACACTTTTACCGGATTAATCGCTTTCGAGGTTTATGAAAATCTTTTGAAAAAACTTGCGGGAGTGACGGGAATCATTCTGAGAAGGGTGTTTCTGCGTTTAATTTTAAAAAACGTGGGCAAAAAATTAACTTGTGAAGAAGCGGTAACAATATTGGGTGGAAAAAGAATTTCCGTTGGTGATGGGGTTTTTTTGCGAAAGTATTCATCCCTTGAGGCGAGGTTCGGTGGAACTATTGAGTTGGGAAACAGTGTTTTAATCAATCAAGGGACGATTGTCTGTTCTAAAGGCGGTTCCATCTTAATTTCTGATGGAGTGAACATAAGTTCACATTGTAGGATTGCAAGCAACGCAAACTTGTTTATAGGCAAGAGTGTGTTGATATCTGCATTCTGTTACATAGGAGCTCCTAATCACGACTTATCTGATCCTGTCAAAACGGTTACGGAAAAAGCAAAGAGTTCTGGTGTCTCAATAGGTAATAACGTGTGGATTGGGGCTCACACTACAGTATTGGATGGCGTCGTTATCGGTGAAAATTCAGTGATAGGCGCAAATTCCTTTGTAAATCGGGATATCCCAAGCAACGTAATAGCCTTTGGGACGCCGGCTCGTGTTGTAAGGCAAAGGATATTGTATTAAAGTGTTTTAATACACTATAACCGTGTTTTCATAACATGTTTGTTAATAACCTATAAAAAAAGCGTTGCATTTTATTCATGGTTAACTTTTTTAATTGGGTATAGAAATTCGAAAAAAAATTTATTTACATGAGGAGTAGCATTGATTAATTTACAGGTCGATAAAAAGTATGGATATGAAAAGACTAAGTTTAAAGGGTGTTTTATTTTGTGGGTTTTTTTTTAGTGAAGGTCTATTAGAGGCTAGTCCTGTATCGGTAACGTACGATGATGGGACGGTCCTCGAAGTAAGTGATACTGGGTTCAAAAATAAGATAAATATTGGGTTAAAGGCTGGTTACACGTATTCAGCTCTCAACTATAGAGACGCTGATAATGAAGAAGAGAGTAGCTTCGATGTTGGTTTAGCTCGTCTTCAACTTTCAGGTCATTCAGGTTCAAAAGAAATCGGTTATGAAATACAGGCAGACTTTGCTCAGCCGGGTCTAAATCAAGACAATGAATTTAAACTCGCAAACGCTTATGCGTGGTGGAGTCCTTCTGATTGGGTCAAGGTCAAACTTGGCCAAATGAAACAAGGCTTTCCAGCTCAGTTTATGGTCGATGATTTTAGTTCTCAGTTTTACGTAAGAGACTCTTTAGCAACACGCTACTACAATTTGGGTCGAAATCAGGGTATAGTACTCGGGATCAAAGATCCTGATAAAACTTTTCATTTGCATTTTGGAGTATACAATGGAGAATCTCAATATAGCTTCGCTGACGGCGGCATAGAAGGTCAAAATCATCCTGGTGCCGACACTGATCACCGTTTTATCGTGGCCGGCAGGTATAACATTTTGGGTAATGTAGATTGGAAATCTGAAAGTGACTACGATATGTCGGAAGAAGTTAATTGGTCAGTTACAGCGGGATATAGTTTTGCGACGAATAACTATAGTGCTATTGGAATACCAGAGGCGCCTCCACTTGAGTACGACATAGATTTTCAGGATGTGGCATTTGGAACCCAAGTTAGATATGCCGGTTTTAGCTTTAACGCAGAGGGTTTTTGGAGAGACTGGGATCCTCAAATAGAGAAAGGCGATGATGGTTGGGGTTATTACGTGCAGGCAGGGGCCTTTTTAAACGAGGATATTGAGGTCTTCGGTCGTTTTTCTGGAGTTGATTGCAAAGCTTACAGTTTAACTTCAGATGTAAAATATTGCGTTTGGTCTGATTGGGAGGATGTTTACGAGTACTCAATAGGAACGGCTTACCATTTTGGATCACCTTATCGAAGAGCTGGAATTGAATA